>JABEUT010000329.1 GCA_013044305.1 Bacteroidia bacterium | reverse complement strand
TTGGAACCAGAATGATTAAACTGCTCCATAATTTTTTTCATGAATCAGAATACAAAGATATAATTTTTTTTAAATCCCAAATTTTTCAATGAAAAGGATAGTTAAATCTTCATTTTCTAGTACTTTTATAGCTTTACTGCCCCTAAATAAACCCTACTGCATAGGATTATGCCGGCAAAACCGCAAAATAAAATCAAGCCGAAAGGCTCCGCTGCAAGCCGGCAGTTCCTGTCCGGAACAACACAGCGCGGGCGGTGGATGTATGCAGGCGGCGTAGTACTCGTTACTTTTATTGTCCTATACCCGCTCCTTTCAGCCGATTTCCTGAACTGGGACGACCCTACCTTTGTTCTCGGCAACCGCATTATTACATCAATAAATGCAAAAAACATCTGGGCAATGTTCACCACTTATGCCATGGGCAACTATTGCCCATTGGTGCAGCTTTCTTATGCGGCAGATTACATGCTGGCGGGTGGCCTTCATCCCTTTGCATTTCATCTAACCTCCCTGCTCTTTCACCTGGGCAATACCTTTCTTGTGTTTGTCCTAGTGTACAGGCTTAGCGGCAACAAGGTAATTCCCGCCACAGTGGCTTCGCTGCTCTTCGGCATACACCCCATGCACCTTGAGTCGGTGGCATGGATTGCGGAAAGGCGCGATGTGATGTACACCTTCTTTTATCTGTTGGGACTGCTGGCCTATACTGACCCTGCAAACCGTAGGGGAGAAAGCAAAACCCTTTCGGCGCGGGGATACGTGAGTACACTTGTCCTTTTTTTATTTTCGCTACTCTGCAAAGGTCAGGCTGTAACATTTCCCTTGGCAATGCTGGCGGTTGACTACATACAGGGAAGAAAACTTGACAAAAAGTGCTTCATAGAAAAAATACCATTTTTTCTACTTGCGCTGGGTTTTGGCATCCTGGCAGTAGTTGCCCAACGCACCACTCCAACGTTTAACCCCATGCACATTGCATTGTGGCATACTCCGTTTGTGGCGGCTTACGGGCTTTTGCTCTACCTTGTTAAGTCTGTTATCCCCCTCATGTTATCGGGCTACCACCCCTACCCTTTCTCAAGTACAACCGAGGCTCCTGTCATGGTCTTTATGGCACCGTTTATAATAATAGCGCTTGCCGTACTTGTTTATAAAAAGTGGCGCAATCAGCCTGTAATTATAGGGGGCTTGCTCTTTTTCCTTCTCACCATCGCACCCGTTTTGCAGTTTATGCCGGTAGGCGAAACCATCATTTCGGAGCGGTATAGCTACGTTCCCTATATCGGCTTGTTCATTATTGCGGGCAACCTTGCGGGAGGAAAAATAAATATACCAACGGGTGCAAGAGCCTTATTAATGGCTGGAATATGGGTTTGGATCGGCGTTTTGTGTTTTATAACCCACAGCCGCACAGTAGTGTGGAAAGAGCCTGTAGGGTTCTGGACCGATGTGATAGACAAGTACCCTGCCTGCCACATCGCCTACAACAACAGGGGGTATCTCTACAACGATTTCGGGCAGTATGATAAGGCGATAGCCGACTTTGACAAGGGCATAGCACTGTCGCCGGATTACGGCCGCCTGTATCTCAACAGGGGTTTGTCGTATTACCGAATGAAAGATTACGATAAGGCATTTGCCGATTACAGCATGGCAATTAAGTTGGATACCACCGAACCGCAATCGTACATAAACCGTGGCACCATGTACACCGACCTGTATGGCAAGTACGATCTTGGCATAGCCGATTTTCATAAAGCGCTGCGCCTGGAACCTGACAACGAAGATATTTCCGCCAATATGGGCGTGGCATTCTATAAAAAGGGAGTGTACGACAGCGCCATTTATTACTATACAAAGTCTATTGCTATTTACCCCGCCGCCAAAACATACCTGATGAGGGCACTTGCTTACGGTGCCCTGAAAGAATTCGACAAGGCAAGGCAGGATGCCGGCAAGGCAAAAGAAATGGGGATGGACATAGATGAGGCAACCCTGAACAGTTGGAAATAACCAATCCCCCGTAATTGAACAGAATATTGTTCGGTGAATACTGGTGGGATAAAAAAATAAACCTGACAGGAATAATTCGCAATTGTTTGGCGGAATACATACCTGCAAATAAAAATGCAATACCTTTGCCATCATTGCGAAAAATGTAGCTAACATGACAAAATACAGTGTAAAAGATCTTCTCAACTCCACCGACTTCAATAGGGAAGTAACCATACAGGGATGGGTGCGTACCAAGCGCGGCGGCAAGGAAATTGCCTTTATAGCAGTCAACGACGGCTCCACCATCCACAACATACAGGTAGTAGCAAGCATAGCCTCTTTCAGTGAGGAACTGCTCAAAAAAGTAACTACCGGGGCTTCGGTAAGCATCAAAGGAACCCTTGTCAAATCGCAGGGACAGGGACAGGCGGTAGAGATTCAGGCAAAGGGAATAGAGGTGTACGGCACAGCCGATGAAACCTTCCCGCTGCAAAAAAAAGGACATACGCTTGAGTTTTTGAGGGAGATAGCACATCTGCGCCCACGCACCAACACTTTCGGAGCCGTTCTCCGCATTCGCCACGCACTGTCTTTTGCCATACACAGTTATTTCAACAACCACGGTTTCTTTTATCTGCATGCACCGGTAATTACCGCAGCCGACGCCGAAGGCGCAGGTGAAATGTTCAGGGTTACCACCCTCGATTTGAAAAATTTACCCCTGAACCCCGATGGCTCCATAAACTTTAAAGAGGACTTTTTCGGCAAGCCCGCCTACCTTACTGTATCGGGACAGTTGGAAGGCGAACTCGCCGCTCTCGCACTATCAAAGGTATATACCTTCGGACCTACATTCAGGGCTGAAAACTCCAATACCCCGCGTCACCTTGCCGAGTTCTGGATGATAGAGCCGGAGATGGCTTTTTACGACATCCACGACAACATGAACCTTGCCGAAGACCTGCTGAAATATGTGATAGGCTATGCCCTTGACAAGTGCGGCGACGACATCCGTTTCCTGAACGATATGTATGACAAAGAGCTGCTGAACCGCCTGCACCACGCAATAAAAGAGCCTTTCCAGAGAATGACCTATACCGAAGCAATAGAGGTGCTTAAAGCATCGGACAAAAAATTTGAATTCAGGCCGGAATGGGGCTCCGACCTGCAAAAGGAGCACGAAAACTTTCTGGTTGACCATTTCGGAAAGCCTGTAATACTTACCGATTACCCCAAGGACATCAAGGCGTTTTACATGAAGCTGAACGACGACGGCAAAACGGTAAGAGCAATGGACATTCTGTTCCATTATGCCGGAGAAATAATAGGGGGCTCGCAACGCGAGGAGAACTACGACACCCTGCTGCGGCGCATGAAAGAAATGAATGTTCCGGCAGAGGAGATGAAGTGGTATCTGGATACCCGCAAATATGGCTCCGTGCCGCATTCGGGCTTTGGGCTGGGGCTGGAACGGCTGCTGCAATTTACAACAGGTATGACCAATGTGCGCGATGTGATTCCATTCCCCAGAACACCGAAAAACGCCGAGTTTTAAAAGACAATATTCTACCGCTTTGCAGCTTCAATGGCTCTCGGTCTTGATAATCGCTTCTTTATAGAACTCAACTTATGTACCGGCACAATTTGTCGCAACCATAAAATTCCGGATTGACTGATTTATCTGATGCCTTTATCATGATTTTAATTCCTACATTTGTTAAATGCCGATTATAAACTCCATAGTATCATGGCTGATGAAGAAACGCTCGCACCAGATAGAGCTCTTCATGAAATATCCCTATGAAGTACAGCAGGAATCGTTCCGTAAATTAATTGATACGGCCAAGGATACCGAGTTGGGGAGGCTATACGGTTATTCATCTATTGCCACAGTTGAGGAATTCCGCAACCGTATCCCCGTAATGGAATACGACAACCTGAAACCCTATATTGACCGGCTTCGCAAAGGCGAGCAAAATTTATTATGGCCCAGCGAAATAGTATGGTTTGCCAAATCATCGGGCACCACCAACGACAAGAGTAAGTATATTCCCGTAAGCGAGGAATCGCTGAACGACTGCCATTATAAAGGCGGAAAGGATATGCTTACCCTGTATTGCAACGCCTACCCCGACACCCACATGTTCGACGGCAAAACCCTGTCGCTTGTAGGTAGCTTTAACCACGAGGAGTACTCGCTCTTTGCCCGCGACGGCGACCTGTCTGCCATACTTACGGAGAATCTTCCGCTATGGGCTGAATTCTTCAGGGCGCCCGACCGTTCCATAGCGCTGATGAGTGAGTGGGAAGAAAAAATGGACAAGTTCGCAAAGGCTGTGATGAATGAGAACATAACCGTATTAAGCGCCGTTCCGTCGTGGCTGCTTGTATTGCTCAAGCACACCCTTGCGGTAAGCGGCAAACAAAAGATAGCAGACCTGTGGCCCAATCTGGAAGTTTACTTTCATGGCGGAGTAAATTTTTCACCCTACCGAAGCCAGTTTGTTGATTTGTTCAAGCCCCTTTCTGTCAATTACTGGGAAATATACAACGCCTCCGAGGGCTTTTTCGGCATACAATACAGCGCCGGTAACAGCGACTTGCTGCTTATGCTCGATTACGGGATCTATTACGAATTTATTGATGTAAAAGACATAGATAAGCGCGGACCCTGTCTCTCCCTGCATGAGGTAAAACCGGGAGTGAATTACGCACTTGTAATCTCTACAAGCGGCGGCTTATGGCGTTATCTGATAGGCGATACCATCATGTTCTCCTCCACCAATCCCTTTCTGTTCAGAATTACCGGAAGGATAAGGCATTTCATCAACGCCTTTGGCGAAGAACTGATTATTGACAATGCCGAAAAAGCGCTGAAGGCGGCCTGTGAAAGAGCCGGGGCAGCGGTTGAAGACTACTCCGTTGCGCCTGTTTACATGAAAAACGGTTCAAAAGGCGCCCACCAGTGGCTTATTGAATTCAGCCGTATGCCCGATAACCTGAACTATTTCAGAGACTCGCTCGACAACGCCCTGAAAAGCCTTAATTCCGATTATGAAGCCAAGCGTTATAAAGATATTACCCTGTCTCCTCCGCAGATTGATGTGCTGCCCGCAGGTACATTTTTCAGGTGGATGAAAAAAAGAGGCAAACTGGGCGGACAGAATAAGGTGCCGCGCCTGTCCAACGACCGCCGTTATGCAGATGAAATTCTCGCCCTGATAAGTGATAAGCCTTTAAGCCTGCAGGTTTAAGTTCATCATCTGCCTATCAATGGCTCAAAGGTATCTTCGGTGCAGTTTGCCAGCTCGCTCTGGTATTGCACCGGAAAAGGCTGTTCGAGCAGCGACCCGCGGAGGATATAGGGGTAGGTTTCGGCATAAGTTTTAATTTCCGAGGCGCTTACACGGCGGTAAATGAGCGACCTGTGCATCTTGCTACTGTCTGCTATACCGGCGGCGCCCATAAGTTCTACGGCGCTTTTTACGGTTTCCTGATGGAAGTTAGCCACCCTTAGCTTTTTATCGCTTACCACAAGCCCCTTCTGAAGATCCTTATCCTGTGTGGCCACTCCTGTAGGGCAGCGGTTGGTATTGCACACCAGCGCCTGAATGCATCCGAGGGAAAGCATCATGGCCCTTGCGCTGTTGCACATATCGGCGCCGAGTGCGAATAGCTTAACCATGTCGAAACCTGTGGCTACCTTTCCCGATCCAATGATGCGTATATGCCGGCGCAGGGCAAAGCCGTTCAGTGCATCGTGTACAAAAGCCACTGCATCGCGCAAGGGCATGCCCACCGAGTTCGAAAACTCCAGAGGCGCGGCTCCGGTGCCGCCTTCGCCGCCATCAACCGTAATAAAATCAGGACTTATACCGGTTTTTACCATGGCTTTGCATATTGCCAGAAACTGACTTTTCATACCCACACAGAGCTTAAACCCGATGGGCTTACCGCCGGACAGTTCACGCAACTTTGAGATAAAATCCATCATTTCGAGCGGAGTTCCAAAGGCGGTATGGTAGGGCGGCGAAATTACATCGTGCCCCATTTCCACCAGCCTGATTCGTGCAATCTCCTCGGTAACCTTTTTGGCCGGGAGAATGCCGCCATGCCCGGGTTTTGCACCCTGGCTAAGCTTTATTTCTATCATTTTTACCGTGGGGTGTAAGGCACGCTCGCGGAAAAGATCGTAATTGAAGGAGCCATCCTTATTGCGGCAGCCGAAATAGCCTGTGCCTATCTGCCAGACAATGTCGCCGCCGGGTTGTAAATGGTAAGGACTAAGTCCTCCTTCGCCGGTGTTGTGGGCAAAGCCTCCCAGTTTCGCCCCCGAATTTAGCGCCAGCACTGCATTCTGGCTTAGCGATCCGTAGCTCATGGCAGAAATGTTTAAGACGCTGGCAGAGTATGGCTGCTTGCATTGCGGCCCGCCAACCATTACACGAGGGTTGTGGTTCAGCTTGTGGGGGTCAATTGGCTTTATGGAATGGTTCAGCCACTCGTATCCTACCTCGTAAACATTAAGCTGTGTGCCGAAAGGGGTGGTATCGTTCACCTTTTTAGCCCGCTGATATATTACACTCCTGTTAAGCCGGTTGAACGGGGTGCCGTCGGTGTCGCTTTCAATAAAATATTGGTAAATCTTCGGTCGCAGCGCCTCCATCCAGTAACGCATTCTGCCCAGAAGCGGAAAGTTGCGCATAATGGTGTGACCCGGCTGGCGCAGGTCGTAGATGCCCACTGCTATCAGAGGCAGGGCGGGTAAATACAACCACAATAACGAATGCCAGAAATAACCGGCAGCGGCTATCGCTATAATGCACAATACTGAAAATCGAACGAATACTTTTCTCATTGTAATTATATTAAGCAAACCAAATAAAGCGGTGATGGAAAGAAGGGACACCAATTATATACGCAAAGATACAACCTTTGCCGGTTGATTGGTACAATCTCTATTACCGCAAGTTTAAAATCGTTATCTTTGAAACACTGTGAATAAGAGTGTCTATTTATTCGTTTTGGGACAAAAATGGTCTGGCAAGGCTTTGGTTACAGCTATTTTACTGCTTTTTGCAACAGCATATTCTCCCAGTACCCACAGGACATCCCTGTTGCAGACAGGTCAGACCGTCTATCTTCTTAAATCAAAAATACCCCTTGCCCACGGCACCTTTACAACCGACAACCTCCAGAACGTATATGTTTGGAGCCACTCTTCGCTTAAAAAACTGAATGCCGCCGGAAAACTGCTTTACAACTATGATAACAGGTCGTACGGCGATATTACATCGCTTGACGTAACCGACCCTATGAAGGTGATGGTCTTCTATAAAAACTTTCCCGAAGTTGTGTTTCTGGACAATACCTTAAGCATGAACGGATCGCCTATTAATCCCGGACAACTGGGTTTTCCCTTAACCACGCTTGCCTGCCTCTCACACGACAATGGCGTGTGGCTGTATGATGCACAGAATATGCAATTGGTAAGGCTCGGCCTGGATATGAACATAAAACAGCAGACCGGCAACCTGATGCAGCTCCTCGGTTTTCCTTTAGACCCCGATGTGCTTATGGAATATAACGACTACGTATACCTGAACGATACCGCACAGGGAATTCTTGAATTTGACGAGTTCGGCACATACTACCGCACCATTCCGGTAAATGGCCTGAAATCGTTTGAGGTGCGCGACAACGACCTGTACTATACAAAATCAAACAGGCTTCATACCTTTCACCTCAATACCATCATGGAAGACGAAACTCCACTCCCTGACAGCCTTTCCGGTATGGCAAGGGTCGAAAAAAACCTGCTCTTCGAACAATACAATGACACTATACGCGTATATGAAATCAAAAAAAGCTGAACTACCTATGAGTGGAGCTAGGCATAACAGGCAGTCGGCAAATCAAACGCCCCCCTTTCTTGCGGCAATATACTGCATTTGCCTGCTGTTACCCAATATCCTTCATGCCCAACCGCAAAAAAGTATTGACTCCATCAAGGCTATTTTAGCCAGGAACCCCAAGGCAGACTCAAATAAAGCTAACCGTTTGCTGTTAATCTGCAACTACTTTCAGGAATCAGGAAAGCCGGATTCGTCTAACTACTACGGGAAATTAGC
>JABEUT010000328.1 GCA_013044305.1 Bacteroidia bacterium | reverse complement strand
TTTTCTTTTTTTTTGAGCCAGTTATAACCACCGACCGCGGCGGCACTATGCCCTTGTATTCAACCGGCTCCGCACCGCTTACATCAATTATTTTGGTTGATCCGGTAAGCACCACGTTGGCGCCCAGCACAGATTCCTTTTGCACCCTTACGCCTTCTACAACAATACATCTGGAGCCTATGAAGCAGTTGTCTTCGATAATTACGGGAGCGGCTTGCAAGGGCTCGAGCACTCCTCCGATACCCACCCCGCCGCTTAGATGGACGTTTTTACCTATCTGCGCACAGGAGCCTACCGTAGCCCATGTATCAACCATGGTACCACCGTCAATATAAGCCCCTATATTTACATAAGAAGGCATGAGTATTACTGAATTTGCAAGAAAGGCTCCATAGCGCGCCAGGGCATGTGGAACGGCACGTACTCCTATTTCTTTAAAGTTTCTTTTAAGCGGAATTTTATCGTAAAACTCCAAATCGCCGGCCTTCACCACCTCCATTTTCTGAATCTGGAAATAGAGCAGTATGGCTTTTTTTACCCATTCATTCACCGCCCATCCTTCCCCGTCGGGCTGGGCTACGCGCAGCGCGCCCCGGTCAAGTTTCGATATGGTAACGGCAATAGCTTGCTTTACCTCATCGTTCTTAACCAGTTCGCGGTTTTCATACGCGTTCAGGATAAGTTCTGTTTCTTTTTCCATAATGTTTTTTTCGCAACAAATATAACCTTATAGCTTATAGCCGAAAAATATTAGAAAAAATTGAACGTACAAGATTGAGAGTTATGGACAATTAGCTATTAAGTCTTTAGCTTTATTTAAGTAAATTTGCAATAAATGAGCAGGATATTATCTATTGATTATGGAACCGTAAGGGTTGGGGTGGCTGTTACAGATCCATTGCAACTTATTGCAACAGGTCTTACAACAGTGCCGGCAAATCAGATTTTCAAGTTCTTAACCGATTACATGGCAAAGGAACCGGTTGAATCTATTATCGTAGGAGAACCCAGAAATCTTAGCAATGGGTTCGACCCTGTTGTTGCTCCTACCCTTGCTTTTATTGATAAATTAAAAGAGTTATTCCCTTCAATTCCCGTCATCACCGTGGATGAAAGGTTTACTTCACGGATGGCTTCACGGGCGATGATAGACGGAGGATTAAAGAAAATGAAAAGGCGCGACAAGGCCATGATAGATAAAATAAGCGCCACCATTATATTGCAAACATATATGGAGATGAGAACCGCTAAAAACGCCGGCCGCTCATAGCGCCCCATGAATAAAGGACCTTTCATGAATTATTTGTTATTTTTGACGGCTTGAATTATGATTCTTCCAATTGTTGCATACGGCGATACGGTTCTTAAGAAAAAAGCCACGGATATAAACAAAGACTATCCGGAGCTGGGGCGTTTAATTGATAACATGTTCGAAACCATGCATAACGCCAAGGGAGTTGGGCTTGCTGCGCCGCAGGTCGGGGTGTCTGTCCGTCTGTTTGTAATAGACGCATCTTTATATGCCGAAGATGAGGATGCCGAAGAAAATGAAGCCAAGAAGGCGCTGAAAGATTTTAAGAAAATTTTTATCAATGCCCGTATGATAAATGAAGAGGGGGAAAAATGGAAATTCAACGAAGGGTGTTTGAGTATCCCCACCATCAGGGAGGATGTGGAAAGAAGACCCGGTATTACACTCCGCTATCTCGATGAAAATTTTACAGAGCATGAGGAGAAATTTGATGGTGTAAAGGCCAGAATCATACAGCACGAGTACGACCACATTGAAGGTGTGCTTTTTACCGACCGCATCAACCCTTTGCGCAAGCAGTTGCTTAAAGGCAAACTTCGCGATGTTTCGAGAGGCCTGGTTGAGGTATCTTATAAGATGAAATTCCCTATAAAAAAATAAATATGAATAAGACCCCGTTAACCACACAACGCATTCAGGTATGGTTTTTATGCACAGTCATCTTCGGTTCTGTAATTACCCTTGCAGGCTGTTCGCACGCCAGAGAGGACTCGATTAAGGAAATAAAAGCGGCCGAGAGCAAGCTGAAGGATATAACTAAAATTGATTTGGGGAATGCAAACAGCGCCATTTCGTCTTACACAAAATTTGCAAACCGGTTTCCTAAAGATACCCTAAGCCCTCAATTCTTGTATAAGGCTGCCATGCTCGCCATGAGCACTGCCCAGTTCAAAAGGGCACTGAAACTATACGATACCATTTATATTGCATATCCTGAATTCAAGCAGGCACCCGATTGCATTTTTGTACAGGGCTACATTTACGATACCTTCCTTAAAGATACCGCCCTGGCACACGCAAAATATATGGAGGTAATCAGCAAATTTCCGAATGATAAACTTGCCCAGGATGCCAAAGCCGCTATTTCAGATTTAGGCAAGAGCAACGAGGAGATTATAAAGGAATTTGAAGAAAAGAACAAGAAGAAAGATACTGTTAAAACAACCCAATCCATTTAAGGTAGGAAAAGTATAATCCTTTATCCAAAACTATTTTTGTTATTTTTGCGCGCTCCTTGGGGCATTAGCTCAGCTGGCTAGAGCGTTTGCATGGCATGCAAGAGGTCATCGGTTCGACTCCGATATGCTCCACAATCAACAATAAAAAGTCTTTCAACGTAATTGAAGGACTTTTTTATTTTGCAATTGTCTAAACATAGTTTAAACAATGTGCAGACCCCTCAATTTCGGTCCAATATAATTCACAGTTACCAAATTCGCTTTTATTGACCTCAATCATATAGATGATTGACTATTGTCATTCGTATTCGGGTATAAGTAAGGTTCCTTTGCTTTGTTATGCTATATCCCGAAATGAAAATGCGTGGTTTTATACATGTTCTGACATTTCTCATTATATTCAATCTGCCGCTTTATGCCCAGCATAAGCCCTGGTCATTGCAAGCCTGCCTCGATACCGGCATACGTAGAAAC
>JABEUT010000059.1 GCA_013044305.1 Bacteroidia bacterium | reverse complement strand
TTGATCCGAAGAAAATGAAAAAAATCATTACTTTTTTTATGCTTGTTCTTGTAGCAGGTTTTACCTCCGCACAGCAAGACCCCGGATTCAGCCAAAACTTCCTCAACAAGCTTGATTATAATGCAGGCTACGCAGGAATGAACAAGGAATTCTGCGGCACCGTTATCGGTCGCGACCAGTGGTTGAATTTCCCCGGATTGCCTCAAACATTTTTGTTCAGCGGCGACGCATATTTACCATCCATTGGAGGAGGTTTGGGTCTTACCGTAATGGACGATCATTTGGGTTTTGAACGCACCTTCGAAGTAAAACTCTCCTATTCCTATCATATAATTATAGGCCCCGGCATATTGGGGATAGGTCCGGAAATAGGTTTCTACCAAAAATCGCTCATTACAAACGGCTGGCTGGCCCCGGACGGTTCATCGTCTGCCGGACTCGGCGGCTCCACCATCACTGACCCATATATTCCCACCAACGGAATATCAAATGGCACCTACGACCTGGGGTTCGGAGCATATTATGAAACACCGCAAGGCTTGTATGTAGGCATATCTTCATCGCATCTGCCCTCACAAACCATTCAGGCACCGGGCATGACTTATCAATATGACGTGGCACGCCAGTACTACCTTATGGCAGGATATACATATAATGCAAGCGCCAACTGGGACATTTTGCCCGACCTTTTCGTGGAGTCCGATGCCGCTACCACCCAATTTCAGGTAGATGCAAGGGCGGAGTTTAATAAAATGATATGGTTCGGGCTTGGCTACAGAATGCAGGACGCCGTAATAGGACTGGTAGGCTTCAACTACGAAGTGTCGCAGAAAGCCAATCTAAAAATAGGGTATTCCTACGACCTTACCACCTCCGAAATACATAATTACAGTTCCGGCACCCACGAACTTGTTCTGCAATTCTGCTTCAAGATCGTGAATCCGCCCAAGAGAACAACACACCAAACCACCCGATTCCTGTAATTCGAGTTTTAAAACGTAACCTTTTCCCTTGTTTCACGTAAGAACATGTTTATATCATCACAAATCATTGTTTTTTTAATTAGAGAATCAATTTAATAAAATAACAGGAGGTTATTTATGAGAAGACTTTTGCTGCTTGCCTGCTTCATAGCTGTTATCACGGGTTGTAATAAACTGGAAGGCCAGCTTACGGGCGTACCCGGACGGGAGCAATTTTATCAGGCCGACCCCTATGGTATGCAATATATTGGTATGGGCAGCTATATGATGGGTCCCGATGATCTGGACGTGCCATACGCCTCCACCACCAAATCGAAGATGGTTTCGGTAGCCCCATTCTATATTGATGAAACTGAAATATCGAACAACCAATACCGGCAGTTTGTATTCTGGGTTAGAGATTCAATATTTCATATCACACTATATAATGCCGGCGATGAAGAGCAGGCAATAGCAACTGACCAGTTTGGAAATGACATTGACCCGCCGGTAATAAACTGGGATGCAAAAATAAGGCTCGACGTACAAGATGTGCAGGAAAATCTGGCAGATCTCTATCTTCCTGAATCTGAAAGATTTAACAGAAGAAAGGAGCTGGATACCCGTAAGCTTAACTTTGTGTACTATACCATTAACCTGCGTCTGGCTGCTGAAAAAAGAATGACCATGCACGGTGGCAAAAACGACGGCGATGTTGGTTATAACCGTTTTCTGCCCGACAAAGACCCTGCCGATAAACAAGGCCGGCAGTTCATTAACGGCAAAGGACATTATGACGTAGCCGATGAAGTGTACGATGAGCAGACCCAGAAATATAATGCCCGAATCAGGAAAGGAATGGACAGAAGCGTGTTTATCGATAAGGCTGTAGTAAACGTATACCCCGACACGCTTGCCTGGGTGCACGACTTTACTTACTCCTTCAATGAACCTATGACAAATATGTACTTCTGGCATCCGGCATACGACGACTACCCCGTTGTTGGCGTTACTTGGAAACAAGCCACCGCTTTCTGTGTATGGCGTACACAATTATACTCAAGCTACCTGGAGCATATTGGGGAGCCTTTGGTTAACAATTTCCGCATACCTACCGAGGCTGAATGGGAATATGCCGCTCGCGGCGGACTTGCCGAAAGCCCATACCCTTGGGGCGGTCCGTACATCCGTAACTCCTTAGGCTGCTTTTTGGGCAACTTTAAACCCATGAGGGGAAGTTATATGGATGACGGAGGACTAACCACCGTAGGAGTGCATTCATATAACCCGAACGGATATGGATTATATTGTATGGCAGGCAATGTAGCGGAATGGACCAGTAACGCTTATGATGAATCGGCTTACGACTTCGAACATGACCTGAACCCCGACTATACCTATAACGCATCGGACGATGAACCGGAAACCCTGAAAAGAAAAGTAATACGCGGCGGTTCATGGAAAGATGTCGGATATTACCTTGAAACCAGCACAAGAACCTATGAATATCAGGATACCGCAAAGTGCTACATTGGATTCCGTTGCGTACAAAGCTATCTCGGAAGGTCCAAAGGAGACCATGGCGATCAGGGCGGCAGCAACAATGCAGGACAATAAAAAAGTAAATAAGGATTTTTATAACAAAAGTTCGCAAATTAAAATCATCAAATCAATAATAACCCTCTAAAATCAATCAACTATGGGACTCGTTCAATGGCTGTCAGGAACTAAAAAAGGAAGAAACTTCATGAACAAGGTTGTATGCTGGGGCGCCTCGGTCGTAATTATAGGCGCTTTGTTCAAAATACAACACTATCCGGGAGCTACATTAGCGCTAATATCAGGGCTAAGCACCGAATCAATCATTTTCTTTTTCTATGGTCTCCTTCCGGAACATGAAGAAGTGGACTGGTCATTGGTATATCCAGAACTAGCCGGTATACATGAAGAGGAAGGCGGACACCACGAAAAAGAGGAAAAGAAAGGTACCGTAACCGAACAACTTGACAATTTGCTGGAAGAAGCCAAGATTGGGCCGGAACTTATTGAAAGCTTGGGCAGCGGTTTGAGGAATTTGAGCGACAATACCGCAAAGATGAGTGATATTGCAGGTGCCAGCGTTGCAACAAGCGAGTATATAACTAACATTAAGTCGGCTTCCAGAAACATGGGAGAGCTCTCCACCAATTCTTCCAAAGCATCAGAATCGCTTGAAGGAGTTGCAAGCGCAGATGTTGGCGGAGCCACCAAGGATTATGTGAACAATGTAAGGGAAGCTTCGAAACACATGGAAGGATTTTCACAGAATGCAGGCAAAGCCACAGAATCGCTGGAAGGAATTGCCGAATCCGATATCGGTTCCATCTCAAAGGAATATGCCGAAAAGGTGAAATCAGCTTCAAACAGCGTGGGTGAATTAAATTCAAGCTATGCAAAGGTTTCCGAAGTATTCAATGAATTAGGTTCTGCCAATTCAACTGAATATGTAAAACAGCTCGATAAGATGGCTGAAAATGTAGGCGAACTCAACAAGATATACGAAACGGAACTTAAAGTAGGCGGCGAACAGCTTAAAGCAAGCGGCCTCCTCCAGGAGAATATTGCCAAACTGGTGGAAAACCTTAGCGAGTCTATTGAAGACACGCACCGCTACCGTGAAGAAATGGCCTCTCTGGTTAAGAACATCGAATCACTCAATACCGTTTATGGCAATATGCTTACTGCCATGAATGTACGGAAGTGAACGACCAGTGGTTCGTAATTTCTCCTAAGATTTAAGTTATTCAGTTTTAATAAAATAAATAGAATTTGATATGGCACTTCCGCAAGAGCCTCGGCAAAAGATGATTAATATAATGTACCTGGTGCTAACTGCCCTTTTGGCACTGAACGTATCGGTACAGATTCTGAACGCGTTTATTGCCGTGGATAATGGCTTGGTATCAACAAATAAAAACTTTGACAAAAAGAACGCCAACACCATGGAGCTTTTTTCAAAAGCTTATGAACAGGACCCGCTTAAAACCAAGCCATTTTACGATAAGGCAAAAGAGGTTCAAAAGTGGTCGAAGGACCTTTGTAACTATATCGATTCGCTTAAAACGGATCTTAAAGCCGAAACAGATCATATAACAAAGAAGCAGGCGGACACCATAAAGTTGATAGAGATTAATGCAAAGGATAACTTCGATATTCCTACGCATATTCTTATTAATGATGCCGTAAGTGAAGATGGATCGAAAGGGAAAGCCCACGAATTAAAGGTGAAAATAGCAGAATACAGAAAAAAAATCATGGGCTTATTTGACCCCGGTAGAGATTCCGTTACGGCAAACATAGGGTTAAAAACACCTAATGTATATTCCGATGAAGAGGAAAGAAAAGTAACATGGGAAGTGGCCAACTTCTATGAAAGGCCGCTCGTAGCCGAAATATGCTTGCTATCGAAGGAACAAAACGATGTTAAGAACGTAGAAGCAACCATGGAAGCCTATCTGCTGTCATCCGTAAATGCTTCAAACTTTAAGTTTGATAAAATTACCAAAGAGGTGGTTCCCTTTTCCAACTATGTACTATTGGGCGACAGCTTCAAAGCGCAGATATTTACAGCAGCTTACAGCAGTACACAAAACCCGAGGATTATTGTAGGAGCTGTAGATACCCTTACAGGCAAACCGCTTCCCGGAGGAAAAGTTGACTCGGTACGAGTTGCCAACGGCATGGGTTACTATGCGGTAAAAACCGATCATGAAGGATCGGTGCGCTATGCAGGCAGCATAACCATTCAAAAACCAGACGGGTCGTTTCAAACATACCCGTTCGTGTCCAGCTACCTCGTTGCCAAACCTGCTGTGGTAATATCGCCTACCAAGATGAATGTGTTTTACATATCAGTAGACAACCCGGTTGAAATTTCGGCGCCAGGCATCCCCGACGATGCCATACGGCCGTCATTTCAAGGGCCTGGCAGCATCAGCGGCTCCAAAGGCAAATATATAGTAAGGGTAACCGGAGGCGCGGGTACCACTTGTAAGATAGGAGTATCGGCAAAATTGTTGGATGGAACTACCAGAAGTTTCCCGCCCCAGGAATTCAGGATTAAGAAAGTGCCCGATCCGATTTTTTATGTGGCCGGTAAAAAGGGTGATATCAATATTACAAAAGCTGTACTGATAAATAGTCCAAAAGTAGAAGCAAGAATGGAGAACTTTGACTTTGACCTTCACTATGACGTAATATCGTTCCAAATAGTGGTAACGGCAGGAGGTTACAGTAAGATAGAACAGTCCAATTCCGATAGATTGACTCCAAGCATGATAAGTCTGATAAAACAATCGCCAAGCGGCAACCACATTATCTTTCAAAAAGTCAGTGTAAAAGGTCCTGATACAAGGCCAATTTCCGGTGCCAACGTAACTATAAATTAAAAATAAGCCATGAGAAAATCACTGCTGAATTTTTGCGCTTGTTTCTTTGTCTTGTTCACAGGAAATATAATGGCGCAAACTGTTTTACGAGACGATGTGTACGATAAGCAAAATACCCCCAGTAAAAGAGTAATTCCTTATATTCCATTGCGTGAGGCAGATGTAATGTGGAAAAAAGTAGTATGGAGAGTTATTGACCTAAGGGAAAAAATTAATCTGCCGCTTTATTACCCACTCAATCCTACTGAAAACAGGAAAAGCTTGTGGGATGTGATAAAAAAAGAAGTATGGCCCGACACTTCGAAAGGAGCTAACAACCTGCAGCCTGGTAAAGCAATGGCATTTTATGCAGATATAAATAATTTTGATAATGGTTTTGTGTACTCTTATTCGAAGGATTCGTTGGTATTCCCATTAAAGGATTTGATAAACAAAGGGCTGACTTACAGTTATGATAACCTAAAAAATGCTGCCGGTCAGGATATTCCACAACCATATACTTCTGAAGATATTGTTCAATATATTATTAAAGAAGAATGGTTCTTTGACAAGCAAAGGTCGGTAATGGATGTAAGGATACTCGGAATTTGTCCTGTTGCCAGATTCCATGATGCTACAGATGGTACACCAAGACCTGATCAGGCTCCATTGCCTCTTTTTTGGGTATATTACCCACAAATGAGGGACTGCTTTTCTCACATCGAGGTGTTTAATCCCTATAACGATGAGGAGCGGAGAACACTTGAAGATATAATATGGAAAAGGCAGTTTTCGAGCTATATAGTGCAGGAAAGCAATGTGTACAACAGGAAAATTGCTGATTACGAAACCGGAATTGATGCACAGCTTGAAGCGGAAAAAATTAAAAACAAGATGTTCAACCTGGAGCATGATATGTGGGAATATTAAAGAGGAATAGAGGCAAACCCCTTCAAGAGGTTTAAATATAATCTACACGCCCCCGTTAAGGGGGCGTTCTCTTTTCGTAAATTTGTAATTTATTCCGATGAACAAGCAGATTGCGGACATAGAAGAAATTATAAGTTCGGCGGGTAAATCTAAAACTGGCGCCAACCTTAAATTTTTCCTTGAAACCTACGGGTGTCAAATGAATTTTTCAGATAGTGAACTGGTAACCTCAATACTTCTCGACCAAGGCTACATTCCCTCCGCAACCCCTTCGGATGCCGATTTGATACTAACCAACACCTGCGCCATTAGAGAAAATGCCGAAGAAAAAGTTCGAAAGCGGTTGTATGAGTTCAGAAAACTGAAATTAAGGAAACCCGAACTGGTGGTGGGTATTTTGGGTTGCATGGCGGAGCGCCTTAAAGAAAAACTTGTTGAGGAGGAAGATTGTATAGACCTTGTTGTGGGCCCCGATGCATACAGAACCCTGCCCGCCTGCATAGCCGAAGTCCGCGAAGGGCGTAAAGGAGTGAACGTTATACTATCAAAGGAGGAAACCTATTCCGATATTCAGCCGGTAAGGCTTGGCGGAAACGGGGTAACGGCGCTCATTTCCATTATGCGCGGCTGCGACAATATGTGCTCCTTTTGCGTGGTTCCTTTTACCAGAGGACGGGAAAGGAGCCGCAACCCTGATACTATTGTGAATGAAGCGAGGAACCTGTTCAGTATGGGATACAGGGAAGTTACCCTCCTTGGTCAGAATGTGAACTCCTACCAGTGGAACGACACAAGCTTTGCGAAGCTTTTGGAAAGGGTGGCTATGGTTAGCCCTTTGTTAAGGATACGGTTTTCCACTTCTAACCCCCAGGATATGACAGACGAAGTTCTGTATACCATAAAAAAGTATCATAACATTTGTAAGTATATTCATTTACCTGTGCAATCAGGCAGCGACAGGGTATTGCAAATAATGAATCGGAGCTACAACCGTAGCTTCTACCTTGAAAGAATAAAGGCAATCAGGGAAATAATACCCGGCTGCGGAATATCTACTGATATAATAGCCGGATTTTGCAGCGAGACGGAAGAAGAGCATGCCGAAACATTAACACTGATGCAGGAAGCAGGCTACAATTTTGCCTATATGTTCAAGTATTCCGAAAGACCGGGAACACTTGCTGCAAGAAAATATAAAGATGACATTCCGGAGGAGGTTAAAAGCAGGCGGTTGAGTGAGATAATCGAACTGCACCGGCAAATATCCCATCAAAGCAATATTAACGACCTGAACACTGTACACGAGGTATTGGTAGAAGGCAGGTCGCGGAAATCGTCGCAATATATGTTTGGCAGAAACACCCAGAATAAAGTTATTGTGTTTCCGGCCGACGGACACAAACAGGGTACATACGTGCAGGTATTGGTGAAAAAATGCACCACAGCTACCCTTATCGGAGAAGTTATTAATGGTTGATATTCTATAAACACCTCCACTTGCGGACATAGAAAGCATAAGAATGACTGTACAGGAATTGAAAAACAGATTTGGCATAATAGGCACATCGCCTGGTATAGACCGCGCCATTGATATAGCCCGGCAGGTAGCGGCTACCGACCTTTCTGTGCTGATAACCGGTGAAAGCGGCGCAGGCAAAGAAGTATTCCCGCAAATAATCCATCAGCTTAGCCCGCGCAAACACAACCACTATATAGCCGTAAACTGCGGCGCCATTCCCGAAGGAACCATTGACTCCGAACTGTTTGGTCACGAGAAGGGTTCTTTTACCGGCGCACACGAAACACGCAAAGGCTATTTTGAGGTTGCCAACGGCGGAACCATATTTCTTGATGAGGTCGGCGAACTCCCTTTGCCAACTCAAGTCAGGCTCCTGCGTGTTTTGGAAACAGGTGAATATATACGGGTAGGCTCATCGAAGGTTATGAAAACCGATGTAAGAATTGTTGCCGCCACCAATGTGAACATGCTGCAGCTTATTGAAAAAGGCAGGTTCCGCGAAGATTTATACTACCGCCTGAATACCGTACCCCTTACTATACCGCCCTTACGCGAGAGAAGAGAAGACATAGCCCTGCTCTTCCGGAAATTTGCAGCCGACTTTGCATCGAAATATAAAATGCCCCCGATACGGATAACTCCGGAAGCCGAGAAAGTTCTTGAAAATTTTTACTGGAGGGGCAACGTGAGGCAATTGAAAAATGTAACCGAACAGATTTCAGTTATAGAAAAATCGCGGGAGATAGACGACAAAACCCTTAGTCAATATCTGCCTGATTCAGGGGCTTCCGTCTCCCTGCCAGCCTTGTTCAAACCTATGGGTTCGTCGCCGGAAACACCGGAGTATTCAGAACGGGAACTCCTGTACAAGGTGCTGTTCGATATGAAAAAGGATATGATGGACCTTAAACAGGTGGTGCTTGGCTTATTGGAAAATGAACAGCGTTACCTATCTGGCAAACAAGGCTCCTCAACGGTTATACACAGACTGAACGACGATGCCCGTAAGCTTCGCGGAAGCGAGTCGCTGCCTGTGCAAACAGCGCAGCCCCTCCCTCTGGATGATAACCGGAAAAAACCGGAGTCACTTCCTTCGCCCGGCGATAAAGAAAAGAATTTTATAAAATCGGTTCTTGAAAAACATAAGGGCAACCGAAGAGCCGCCTCGGAAGAGCTTGGCATATCGGAACGTACCATGTACCGGAAACTGAAGGAATATAATCTGGACAGTACCGATTGAAGAGCCATGCAGTTTCCTTTCAACCTAATGAGTAATTATACCCGCCTGCTTATCAAAACAGTGTTCTCCTGCTGGTTAGTGTTGAGTATTTCCTCATGCCATATCAGCTATACCCTTTCAGGGGCCTCTATACCTCTTGACGCAAAAACATTCTCCGTACAGTACATCACGCTTTCCGATCAGGGTACTCTGGCCGGACCAACTTACAGCCAAACCCTGACCGATGCCCTGCGCAATTATATTGCCTCTAACTGCAAGCTGGCGCTTGTATCCCACGGTGATCTTGATTTTCAGGGCTCCGTTACAGGATATAGTATAGCTCCTATTGCCGCACAGGCTTCTACCCCTAATGCGTCGTCGCTTACAAGGCTCACCGTTACCATTGATATTACTTATACCGACAAGCACGATGCCAAAAAGGGGTACAATGCCACCTTCAGCAGGTATGCCGATTTCCCTAGTTCGTCGCCGCTTAGCAGTGTTCAGAACGACCTGTTGACTCAAATAGACAAGCAACTTGTTCAGGATGTATTTGATAAAGCTTTTAATAACTGGTAACCAGGATGTGGCCTGCAGCAAACAGACATCAGCCGTATGAACACTGAATTTTTTATTGCAAAACGCATCACCGGGATGCGGACAGGAAGGCAAAAGATATCACGTCCTACCATCCGCATTGCCATTGCTGGCGTGGCAATAGGGCTTGCAGTAATGATTCTTACGGTAGCAATAGTACGGGGGTTCCAGTACTCCATACGCGATAAGGTGGAAGGCTTTAATGCCGATATAGAGATAAATAATTACGATAATAACAGTTCATACGAACCCCTTCCCGTATCCATACGCCAGCCTTTTGTTGCCAATCTTGAAAAGCTGCGCGGGGTAAGACATATTCAGGTTTACGCCACCAAAATAGGTATCATAAAAACAAAAACTAATAATGAAGGCGTGCTGCTGAAAGGGGTTTCAAACAATTATGACTGGAGCTTTATAAAAAGAAATTTGGTAAAAGGCAGGATAATTGCACCAGGCGATTCGGCTCCCGCAAGCGGTATAGTGATATCTAAAACCATAGCCAGCGACCTGAATGCCGATACCGGAAGTAAACTGTTTATTTATTTCATAACCAAAACTAAAAACCCAGACCGCTACGGTCATTACGGGTATGAGCAAAGGGTGCGAACTTTCTTCGTGCGTGGCATCTATTCTTCCGGGCTTGACGATTTCGACCGGCAGTTCGTATTTGTTGACCTAGGCCAGATTCAAAAGCTTAACTTCTGGACGCCCGATCAGGCAGGCGGATTTGAAATACTGTGCAGCAACTTCAGCGATGTGGATAAGGTGGAAGATGAGGCCAACAAGCTGATAGGAAGGGATCTCATTGCCGAAAGCATTAAGAAAATAGACTCTGCCATCTTTTCATGGCTCGACCTGCAAAACATCAATGCGGCAATTATTCTGGCGCTCATGGCCATAGTTTCGGCCATAGCCATGATATCCGCGCTCATCGTACTTATCCTCGAAAACACAAGTCTGATAGGATTACTGAAGGCTTTGGGGGCTGCCAACGGCTCCGTCAGAAAAATATTTCTCATTAACGGCGCATACCTTATACTGCTCGGTATGCTGTGGGGCAACCTTGCCGGCCTGTCATTATGCTATCTGCAGGGCCACTATGGGATAGTAAAACTTCCGCAGGAAACCTATTATGTTTCGCAGGTACCGGTTTATATGAACTGGAAGTACGTGCTTGCCATAAACGGCGGATCCTTTATTACCTGCATGCTCATGCTCGTCTTTCCTTCCTACATCATATCGCGCATATCGCCTGCCCGCACCCTTAAATACAACTAACATCCGTATGGCTGTTCACGTACCTGTCAGCCAAGGAAGTCTGCCACCAGATTTTCTGTTTCAGTAAGGGCATCGGCGAGGTTATTGTTCAGTACCACCTTATCAAATTCCGTTGCAAACGACAGTTCGTATTTCGCCTTGTTTATCCTCTGGTTCATAAATTCCGGCGATTCGGTGCTACGCAGACGGAGCCTTTGCTCCAGCGCCTCCACCGAAGGAGGCTTTATAAAAATTGATATTGCCCGGCCTGCAAAATGTTTTTTTATGTTCAGTGCGCCTTTTACGTCGATGTCGAAAATTACGTGTCTGCCGGCGTTAAGCAGCCTTTCCACCTCGCTTCGCAGGGTTCCGTAAAAATTGCCCGGATACACTT
>JABEUT010000327.1 GCA_013044305.1 Bacteroidia bacterium | reverse complement strand
CTTGCCGACCCCGCAACAGGGCAGATACCATACAACATAAGAAATCTGGAACTCACCTTTGCGTCTGGCTTGCCTAACGATGCCCATTCTAATAACGGACGTATTTCAAATTCCACCTGGAATGAACGCGGACCATGGAATGTAGGCGGAAGAACAAGATCGTTTGCCGCCGATGTAAAAAATGAAGGCATACTGCTCGCCGGAACCACTTCCGGCGGTATGTGGCGTAGCGCCGACAGCGGCAAGACCTGGTCGCTTACAACCAACCTTGCCATTCAACAGGGGGTATCATGCCTGGCGCAGGACAGAAGGCTTTACCATGGGCACAGCAACGTTTGGTTCTATGGTTCGGGCGAATGCTACGGACAATCGGCCAGCGGAAGCGGAGTTGGATCTTATTACCTCGGCAACGGCGTATACCGCTCCACAGATAACGGGCAAACATGGTCCTCGCTGCCTTCCACCGCCCTGAATAATGTTCAGTATGTTAGCAACTGGGAAGGTATATGGAGCATTGCAACGGATACCTCGGCGCCCGATTCGCTCTGTGTGGTATATGCATCCATGCTCGAAGGATTTATTGCCCGCTCTGTTGATTCGGGCAGAACATGGACCAATCTTTTCGGCAGCCCCACCAGCGGCAACGGTTATTACACCAATGTAATAGTAACACCGCATGGCGTGGTATATGCCACCATAAGCAGCGATGGCTCCCAAAAAGGCATCTGGCGCTCGGCGGACGGCATACACTTCCATAATATTACTCCTCCTAATTTCCCGCTTACATACAACCGTATCGTCATGAATTTCGCCCCGAAGAACGACAGCCAGCTTTACTTCCTTGCCAACACCCCCGGTTACGGAATGCCCGACACCAACTTCCAGAAACAGGTGGAGTGGAACAGCCTATGGAAGTATACATATATTTCGGGTGACGGCGACAGCGCAGGCGGAAAATGGATCGACCTGTCGGCCAACCTGCCCCATACCGGCTCCATGTTCGACAAGTACAATTGCCAGGGCTCCTATGATATGGCAGTCAGCTTCCTTCCTACAGACACCTCCACCGTGTTTATCGGTGGTACGGATATATTCCGCTCCACCAGCGGATTTTTTGACGCATCGCATACCGCGCATATCGGAGGCTACGGCGTCGGAGCCACACTTCCCGACATTAAAGTATATCCCGGCAGCCATCCGGACCAGCATGTATTCTTTTTCTCCCCCTCAAACCCGTTGGTTATGTACACCGGTTGCGACGGCGGCCTTTTTAAAACATATAACGATACGGCAGCCAATGTTCAATGGCATACCTTCGACAGCGGCTACATCACCACCATGTTCTATACCGTTACCTCCAACCATGCCATGCCCGGAAGCAACCTGCTTGTTGCGGGCGCACAGGACAACGACTGCCTGTTCGACAACAGCACAGCACTAACCAATAAATGGACCAAACCCATCTTCGGCGACGGCTCCTTCTGCTACATTGCCGACAGCGGCAAGACCTTTTATTACGAAATTACAACCGGTAAACTGTTCAAGGTTCAAATGGATACCCTTAACGGAACCGTTGCCGCCTTTAACCGCATAGATCCTATTGGAGGAAAAAATTACGAATGGCTCAACCCCTACCAGCCCGATCCGAACAACAACAACATGATGTATTTCGGAGGCGGAAAATACCTTTGGAGAAACGACAATCTTTCAGCCATACCGTATTCAAATATGTGGGATTCCATAAGCACCAACTGGGTAAAATGGACCGACAGCGTGCCCTTGAACGGGCAGTACATAACAGCCATAGCCGTATCTACCATACCCGCCAACAGGGTATATTACGGTACCAGCTACCAGAGGGTTTACAGGGTGGATAATGCCAACAGCGGCACACCTGTACCCGTTGACATTACCGAAAAAACAGGCGTAAATATGTTCCCCGGCGGTTATGTGGACTGCATAGCTGTTGACCCCGACAGCGCCGACAGGGCAATAGTGGTATTCTCCAACTACGCCGTTCGCAATCTGTTCCTGACCAACAACGGGGGCGCTTCCTGGTCAAGGATCGGCGGCAACCTGAACGGGGCCAACCAGCCCTCGCTGCGCTGGGCCGCCATACAACACCTATCCTCTGGCGACACTATCTACTGGGTTGCGGCAAGCACCGGTTTATATGCCACAAACCATCTGCTCGGAAACTCAACGGTATGGGTTCAGCAGGGGGTAAACACCATCGGCAACGCGGTATGTGATATGGTGGACATTCGACCCGGCGACGGGCTTGTGGCGGTAGCCACCCATGCACGGGGCGTGTATACCGCCAATATTACAAGCGTAAGCCAGATTGCCTCTGTACAGCCGGAAACAGCTCCGGCCGTAGCTGGGATTAATCTTACCGCCTACCCCAATCCGTTCAACAAACAGGCATACATCAGCTTTACCCTGCCCGATGAAAGGTTTGTGCAGTTAAGCATATACGACATACAGGGCAGGCTGGTGAAACAAATGGCCAACAGTGATATGCAGCAGGGCCCGCATATCGTTTCCTTTGAAGCATCCGGCAACGCCTGCGGAATATACTTCTGCCGGCTGCAGGCAGGCAACGAGGTACGCACTATCAGAATGGCCCTTACCAGATAAGCGGGGACCGGTAATGGAGAGTATCCAATCCCACTCCTCTTCTTCTTATCTGACAAAAGATGCTGCTTCTGCTTATTGCCGGAACTTAAACTACGGTGAAACCATTGCACCGGTATACGACAAACAATGCGCATCAAAGAAACATTTATCCGCGAAACGTCTCTTCTGCTTTTTACGGTTCATGTTGTATATGCTTACGGCGCTCGTTTATGCAAATTCAGCGGCATACGCCCAAAAATCATGCTCGGCTTTTAAATCGGCGTATCCTGCCTGCGGCACCATGAACAGATCGTTCAAAACAGGTGAAGTATTGAACTACAAATTATTTTACCACTGGCATTTTGTTTGGATGCAGACAGGCTCGGCAAGCGTATCTACCACACTGCGCAACTTTTACGGCATACCCTGTTACTACATATCGGCAACAGGGCGCAGCGCCCCTAAGTACGATTGGTTTTATAAGATACGCGATACCCTTGCCTCCTATATGGATACCCTTGATTTAACGCCAATTCGCTTTTACCGCTCAACGCATGAAGCCTCCGTTCATGTGCGAAACGACAACGTGTTCAATAACAACAAGCATATTGCTTATTACCTAAACGAGGGCAGAGAATTTCATCGCGATTCGGTTACTATTCCTTCGGGCACCATGGATATACTTACCAGTGTTTATTTTACCCGTTGTATCAACTTTGGGTGTATAGGGACTAAGGATAGCGTGTTGCTTCATATATACCTCGACGGGAAGGTTTATGATGTGTGCCTCCGTTTTTTGGGTAAAGAAGTAATTAACTCCGGTTTCGGAAAATTCCGGTGCGAAAAACTAAGTGTGAACCTGATACCCGGCACCATTTTCAGGGAAGGAGCCAAAATGACTGTTTGGGCTACCGATGACGCCAACCACATCCCTTTACAGGTGGAAGCTCCAATAATAATAGGATCGGTTCGCGCCGAGCTGGAATCTTTTTCTGACTTGAGAAATGCTATGGACGCAAAAGTAAAGTAGCTTTGCAGGTTGACAGGGTAAAAGGTAAAAGCATCCTACAATATACTATTGGTTCAGGAAAAAAAATACCGGTTAAAAGCTCATTTGTTAGGCACAACAAGGCTTCTGATGCCTGCCCTGGCGGCGGTCAGCCTGCTGCTTGCTTCCTGCAATCCGGCAAAAAGAGTGGCCAAAGGGCATTACCTGCTTACAAGGAACAGCTTCAGGTACAGGTCGGGACCCGTAAATAAAAAAATAACGCACGTAATAGAATCAACCGGGCAGAATCTGGTGGAACAGATAACCGTACCGCCCGAAATAGCCCCGGAAGTATTGATAAATTACGTGAAGCAGAAACCCAATACAAAGCTGCTCCGTTTTATTCCGCTGCACCTTTTGATATATAACATCTTCGATTCTGCCAAAACGGCGAATAAAAAAGAAGCAAGGGACAAGGAGATAGACGAGAAATACAAAAAGATTAATGAAAAAAGAATAGCAGACGGCAAACTACCCGTAAGCCAGGCGGTGATAAAAGCCAAAAAGAACAAGCTCACTTTTCGGGAAAAGATTACCAATTCGGGCGAGCCGCCGGTAATTCTTGATTCGGCTCTGCTGAACAATTCACGGCGGCAGATTGCCTTTTTTCTGGCCGACAAGGGATATTATAATTGCAAGGTGAGGGATTCGGTTGTGCTGAAGGATAAAAAAGCGAGGGTATTTTATATCATCATCCCCGGCAAGCCCTATAAAATAGCTTCGATTCATTACACTTTTGAAGACACCTCTATCGCACCTCATTTTTATTCCGATACGGCTGCATGCCTTATCAAACGCGGAATGAACTTCGATTACGACCTCTTTCAGCAGGAAAGAGACCGCATTACCAGACAAATGAATGATGAGGGCTATTTCGGCTTCGACAAAGGAGATGTCTATTTTAAAATTGACAGTTCAGTCGGCAACCAGAAAATGATGGTAACGATAGTAATCAGAAAAATGGAGCGCCCGGTTAAGGGCATCGTTAACCAGGATTCATCCGTACAACTGCCGCATCCTTTATATCGCCTCCGCAAAGTTGTCATCCAAATGGAATACAACCCACAGGACCCCAACGGCTACAAGCCTTCGGACACCGTGCACCTGAACAAGTGTATGCTTGTTTTCCCGGGCGACAAGCCTACCACCAAACCAAAAACCCTTTTGAGCAAAATATACTTGCGCTCGGGAGCCATTTACCGTGTATCCGATGTTGACAACACCTATGCCGGGCTTGCCGATTTGAAAGCATTCCGCTATGTAAACGTAAAAATGGTGCCGGCCTATGCCGACAGCAATCTGCTTGACTGCTATATTCAGCTTATGCCTGTGCTGCGGCAATCGGTAGGGCTGGAAGGGGAATTTGACAATACAGGCGGCGACCTCGGTGTGCAGGGAGACATACTCTATGAAAACAAAAATTGTTTCAGGGGAGGCGAGGATCTTACCTTTAAACTGAAAGGCGGATTGGAGGAACAGACAATAGGTAGCAACATAACGAGCGGAACGCTGAACAGCATTCTGCCTAATACCGTTGATTTCGGAGGTGAAATGGATTTCAGGCTGCCGCGTGTTTTTCCAAATTTCTTAAGCCCGGAACCACAGGACAACCCGCAGACCCTTATAAAAGTATTGTACGATTACCAGAACAGGCCTACCTTTTACAGCCGCGGGTTGTTTGGGGTTAGTTACGAGTGGGATTGGTTTTTAACCCGCTCGCATAATACGACCATGAGCATTAAGCCGATCGAATGGAGTTATGACAACGCCAACCTCTTCCCCTCATTTGAGAATACGATAATTGCCACAAACAATTATTTTCTTGAAAACAGTTTCAGCAGCCACCTGATAACAGATATGTCGGCAACTCTGGGTATAAATAACCAGGTGATAAAAAAGGACAGGGGCTTCGGGTATTTTCAGTTAAGCGCCGAAATGTCGGGTTTACTGCCTTTCGAGTATAATGTATTACTCAACCATAACAACAATGTAACCGACATTGCGGGTGTACCCTATTCGTATTACTACAAGTTTCAGACGGAATACAGGCGCTATTTTGCTTTAAGCAAATACGACAAGGTGGTGATACGGGCGCTTATCGGTTACGCGGTTCCGCTGGCAAATACGTATGAATTGCCCTTCGACAAAAGCTTTTGGGCAGGCGGTTCGGACGACATACGGGGCTTTGAGGCAAGAGCCCTGGGCCCGGGAAATAATTCCAGCAACACCAATCTGGATGAAATAGGCGATGAAAAAATTGAGATGAATGCCGAATACCGTTTCAATCTGATTAAGATATTCAATCTTGCTATTTTTTGCGATGCGGGCAACGTGTGGCTCCATAACAATAACCCTGCCATACCAAACGCAAACTTTATGTTCAGCGGGCCCTACGCCTTTTACAACCAGATTGCATTGAGCCCGGGTATAGGACTGCGGCTCGACTTTACCTACTTTGTTGTCCGCTTCGACTTTGGATTCCCCTGGCACGACCCGGGTCTTCCCGACAGGCAATTCTTTAATGTAAAACCTCTTTTCAGTTTCTCAAGAACTGCCATCAATCTGGGTATTGGATATCCCTTTTGACCCCTGCCTCTGCCCCAAGCCACGGAAGCCGGAAATTATCTCTAATCAATCTTTTGAAGCCTTACCAGTGTCAAATTGCCTGACCTTGAGCGGTACAAGGTATCGCTCCGGTAACAGGGCGGTATCCGGAATGCGTTGGCCTCCGTAAGCAGGGCGTAAGCCGTCGCCTGCCCGCATAGCAAACTGTCGGCATATAAGCCATGAAAACTATATTTCAGCTTGCCGGTTTGCTCATAGTAATTGGTATATACCCCGTAGGTTCCCCTGCCAAGAAACACGCTTTTTATTTGCATCGCGTCTATCCTGTCAAAAGCCTCCTTTGTGTCTTCCTGGGCTTTATAATCCAGTGTATGCGACAGATTAAAAGCAGATACAAAGTTAATGGCAAGCATCAGGCTGGCTAATGTGAGTAAATACTTATTTATTTTCATCCTTGCGGCGAAATAGACTGTATTCATGCAAAGCAGGGGAAACAGGAAAAGAGCGCTTCTGGCATAGGGGTAAACAGCCCCAGGCAAAATATGGCTCCCAATGATCAGGAGTAATGTAATTAATAATATCCGGCTGCTGCAAAAATATTCCGAATTGCCGTCCTTTGCCCTTGTGCCCAGCCCTGTGGCGCATATTATTAGTACACCTGCGCCTAACACAATGGTGACGGCAACTAAACAATAAGTGGGCATATCAGCATAGCGGTAAATCAGGCTGCCGGTAAAAGCACGCGCAACTTCGGTTATGCTGCCTGTGCCGGCCCCCACTATATCGTTGGAGCACCTGGTTATAAAAACCAGCGCCCTGAAAATAAATATCAGTACCCCGAAAGAAATCAATATATCAACATAAAACCAGCCCTTCCTCCAACCTGGTTTTCCATTTTTAAAATAAGCTTGCCAAAAATATACGGCGGCATAACCGGCAAAAAAATAAACAAAGCTGTAATTGGCAATACAGCTCAATGCGGCGCACAGCAATCCAAGTCTCCCCATTTTGTCCTGCATTTGGTTCAAACTATTAAAAAGCAGCAGGAGAGCGGCTGTTTCAAGCATAATGCCCGAAGCATAGCCCCTTGCCAGTCCCATATAGTCGGTTAGGTAAGGATTAAGCAGGAGCAGCACGAAAGCGAATATTTTTAAATGTACGCTTTTTATACTCATTATCCAGCGGCCGCCGGCAAACAGAAACAACAGAGCCGACAGCATACTGAACCACCGCAGTTGCCAGTTTCTTTCCCATCCTGATATAATGGCGGCTTTCATAGCCAAACTGTTAAGCCAGTGTGTGTTGGCGGTGCACAGGGCTTCCGCATACCAAAAGTGCTTCATTACCCTGAATGAATATGCTTCATCGTGGGTTATATCAACCATTACGCAGCGGGTGGCAATGTATGCGAAAAGCAGGCCGCACGACAGGATTATGAAATAAGGCTTTCCGGCAGTTGACATGTACATTAACAGGATAAATTGGCAGACAGCATTCCACAATAATAAGAATTAAACAGGAAGCCGGAGCCGCCTGATGGAGGTTGGCAGGGCAGGCTTTCGCCAATACTGAAACGGAATGCCCTTTACCGATATAATTTCTAATGAGTAATTTCGTTGTTAAGTAATGAAAAACTGCATTTGACCAAGGCCATTCTCATATTCGCTTTTGCCGCGTTCTGGACTTGTACTATTCAGGCGCAAAGGAATAACCGTTTCAGGACACCTGTAAGGGATACCCTGCATGGAGTTACCGATACCCCGGCGCACAAAAAGGACACCCTTCATGGAATGGATTCGCTCCGCATTAAAGCCGCGATGGCAGCCCAAAAAAAACACGACAGCCTTGCCGCGGTGCAGGCTACCCCTGAAAGGCTCCGCCTGAATATCATTATCAATGATGGAAAATTGAAGGACGGATTTAAAATGCCATCGTACCAAAAAAAGTTTGCGAGCTCCGCCGAACGGGATAAGCAGGTGAGGCAGGTGCTTTTTTCCATTTACGATGAGGCATACCTGGCCGCCTCGCCGGACAGCCTCGTGCAGGACAGCAATCTGCTTACAGCCTATATCACAATAGGCAATAAATACGAATGGACATGGCTACGCAAAGGCAATGTTGATCAAGAGCCGCTTACCGTGGCAGGATTCCATGCAAAACTTTTTTCAGACAAACCGCTCTATTATAAGAAGGCGCTTAAGATGATGAACAAAATACTTACGTGGTACGAGAACGAAGGCTTTCCTTTTGCGCAGCTTAAACTGGACAGCATTGATTTTACCGGCAACAGGCTGTCGGCAGTTTTAAAGGTGAATAAGGAAAGAATTGAGAAAATTGACAGCATTGAGGTAAGCGGCAACCTTAAACTCGCTCCCCGCTATTTATACGGATACCTGGGCATAAAACCCGGCGACCTTTACAATGAAGCAAAGGTGGATGCCATCAGCAGAAGGCTGAAAGCAGTTCCTTTTCTGTATGAAACCAAACCGATGCAGGTTATCTTTGTGCAGAGTAAAGTGAGGATACTGCTGTTTCTCGGAAAAAAGTCAGCCAACCAGTTCAATGGAATTGTGGGTATTTTACCCAACCAAAGCACCGGCGGAATAATACTTACGGGCGATGTGAACCTGCAGCTTACCAATTCCTTTCACGAAGCCGAAGAACTGGGCTTTCACTGGCAGCACATTGAACCGCTCACCCAAAGCCTGTCGCTGCATTTCGGGTATCCTTATCTTTTCAGAACCCCGCTGGGACTGAATATTGACGGCAATTTGTTCAAACAGGACTCAACCTACTTACAGCTTGACACCAAAATTGGTTTAAAATACCTTATGACCGGAGGCAATTACTGGGAAGCATATTATGAAAACATTTCCACGATTGCAATAACAAATTCCGGCTCGCAAAGTGCAACTGTTCTGCCCCCTTATGCCAACAGCAGCATGGGGCTATACGGGCTTATGTTCATGCAGAACAAGCTGGACTACCCTTACAACCCGCGCCGCGGCTACTACGTACTTGCAAACGCTTCGGCAGGCATTAAAACCATAACGGTTGACCCTGCCCTGAATCCTTCACTGTACGAGGGACTGAATATTAATTCCACCGTGTACAAGGCATCGCTTCAGGCCGAATACTACATACCGTTTACCCTGCGGAGCGCATTCAAGCTGGAAGTGCAGGGCGCAACTCTGAATGCGCCATCACTATTGGTGAGCGACCTCTTCCGCATAGGCGGGTTTACGGTCATGAGGGGTTTCGACGAACAGTCTATTTACGCCTCTTCCTATTCCGTAGGCACCATTGAGTTCCATTACCTGCTGGAGCAAAATTCCTTTCTCTTTCTTTTCTTTGATCAGGGGTGGTGCCGCGAAACGCTTCCCTCGGCAATCCAATACTTTAACGACACGCCTATGGGCTTCGGCGCGGGCATGGACTTTCAGACCAAGGCAGGCATTTTTTCAATAGCCTACGCCGTAGGTAAGGCGGCCAACATACCGCTGAACTTCAATTATGGGAAAATAAATTTCGGAATTACGAACAACTTCTGAAAATGGCTTTTAGTGGTGTTCGAGCCCGCCCTGTTCATGCTTTTTATCCTCATCGTCCTTGAGCAGGTAATAGAACCCCGCAAGAAAGCCGATAGCTGTGAACAATACGCCGAAGGAGCTTAAAGCCGATGACTTAACCTCAAGAACAGCGTAACGGAAAGGCAGCAGATAGGTGATCAAAAAAATTACGAAGGAAATGATGTGACTCTTTTTCATTTTCGGAAGGTTTGGAAATTTGATGCAAATGTAAATAATAATCGGAAACCGAAATTACAGGACTGCCTGTTTCATTCTGTCAATACCTTGTATTTCTTTCTGAAGTAAAAAATTCCGAATACGCCTGCCAGTACAAACATGGGTGAAATGAGCTGCGCCTGTGTGAAGCTGATGCCGAACAGGTGGTAACGGATATTCACCCGTATCAATTCCACAAGGAACCGCTCCACCCCGTTCATGGCCAGATAAATGGAGAACAGAACGCCCGGCGTTGTTATTCTTTTCCTCATAAGCCAGAGTACAAGAAAGAGAAGCCCGCATGTTACGGTTTCGTAAAACGGGGTTGGAAACACGGGAGGGTTAAGCATAAAGCAATGCGGACCCGTACAGCCCGGAATAGGAATACCCTCATTAATTACATTATGCGGATAGCTGAATGCCCACATCCAGTCGGGCAAAAAGCCAAGCCATTGTGGTTTGGGGGCGGAGTTTGCTATCCCCCAGTCTCCGTCGCCCGCCATCTGGCATCCTATCCTGCCCACTGCGTACGCTATCATCATGGCAGGCGCTGCGGCATCTATGGTGTGGATGATGCTGATGCCTTTGCGGGAGGTATAATAAAGCACCGCCGCCGCACCGAATATAAGACCGCCGTAAACGGTAAG
>JABEUT010000326.1 GCA_013044305.1 Bacteroidia bacterium | reverse complement strand
TTAGCGAGCAGGCAGCCGGTAATGCCTGTTACGGTTCCCAATACGCCGTTCTGGGAGCAGCTGGGCACATCCTCCGGGTTGGGCGGTTCAGGGAAAATATCCCTTAAATTTTTGCTGCCCTTGTAATTAAATACTGCTACCTGCGCCTCAAAGTCTAATATACTGCCATACACAAGAGACTTACCTAATGCAACGCAGGCATCGTTAACAATATAGCGCGTTAAAAAATTATCGGAGCCGTCTATCACCAGGTCAAAAGGCTCTATCAGCTTGCAGGCATTGCTTTCTTCTACCATTTCCCTGAACGGCATAATTTTCACAAAGGGATTAAGTATTGAAAGCCTCGCCGCCGCCACTTCCGTTTTATATTTCCCTATGTCTCCCTCGTTATATAATATCTGTCGTTGCAGGTTTGTGGCATCCACCACATCAAAGTCTGCTATGCCTATTGTGCCCACCCCTGCCGCGGCTAGGTACTGTAAAACAGGGCAGCCGAGGCCTCCGGCGCCCACCACAAGCACCTTTGCCGCCTGAATCCTTATCTGCCCATCGTATCCTATGTCTTCGAGCAGCAGCTGCTTATTGTATCTTTTAAACTCCGCCGGGCTAAGCATCTATGGTTGCAGGGTTACTTAATTTATTCCGGTCCGAAAATCGTTCCCAATCCTTCCATACAGGTTCATAGCCCTTGCTCTTTATCATTTCGGCTACTTCTGCCGGCGAACGGGCATCGTCTATTTCAAACTGTTCAAGCGATTCAGGTTCTACAGCATATCCGCCCGGATTGGTCTTTGAACCGGCGCTCATTGTTGTAATTCCCAGTCTTATTATATTGTCCCTGAACTTTTCCGATTCGCGCGTGGAGATGGACAATTCAATGTCTTCGTTAAATATGCGGTAGGCTGCAATTAGCTGCACCAGTTCCCTGTCGGCTATATGGGCGCCGTTCATGCTCACCCCCTCGGCGGGGCGTATACGCGGAAACGAAACGGAGTATTTTGTACGCCAATATTTCTTCGACAGATAGTCGAGATGCAGAGCGCAAAAGAAAGAATCGGTCCGCCAGTCTTCCAGTCCGAGCAGCACGCCCAATCCTATTTTATGTATACCGGCTTTCCCTATCCGGTCCGGTGTCTCAAGGCGGTAATCGAAATTCGATTTCTTCCCTTTCGTATGATAATTTCTGTAGTTATCCTTCCGGTAGGTTTCCTGATATACCAGCACCGAATAAACCCCCGATTGGTATAAGGCTTGGTAGCCCTCTTCCGCCAAAGGCTGCACTTCTATCGATATGGTTGAGAAAAAAGGGCTTATAAGCCTGATTGCTTCGAGAAAGTAATTGACCCCTACCTTGCCGTTTGCCTCGCCGCTAACGAGCAATACATGATCGAACCCCATGCTTTTTATAGCCTTTGCCTCTTTTATAATCTCATCGGGGGTAAGAATCTTTCGCCTTATGTTGTTGTTAAAACTGAATCCGCAATAGGTGCATACATTGGTACACTCATTGCTTAGATACAGCGGGGTATAAAGCTGTATGGTGTTTCCGAAACGTTTCAGGGTTTTCGCCCTGCTTTTTTGTAATATCGGCTCCAGAAAGGGCATTGCGGCGGGGCTGATAAGGGCTTTGAAGTCTTCTGTGCTCACTTTATCCGATTCCAATGCCCTCAAAACATCTGTTTCGGTTTTCGCAAGGATGCTCTGCTGTGTTTCGTCCCAGTTACAGGTGTCGAATATATCCTTAAAACTATTTATTGTCTTCATGGTTTTGCCTAATTCAATCTTCCAAAAATGATGTCAGCGGGCTGGAGGGTACCGCCGGGTCTGATACTTTTCCCAAGCCCGCTTTAAAGGCTTTTCGTCCCGCTATTACGGCTTCTTTGAATGCGGCAGCCATAAGCACAGGGTTGTGAGCCACGGCTATAGCGGTATTTACCAGAACGCCTCCGGCGCCCAGTTCCATTGCTTTTGCTGCATCAGATGGCGCTCCTATACCCGCATCCACTATAACGGGCACATTGCTCTGCTCTATAATTATTTCCAAAAAATCAATTGTTTTCAGTCCTTTGTTGCTGCCTATGGGCGAGCCGAGGGGCATTACCGCTGCGGCGCCCGCCTCTTCAAGGCGCTTACACAGCACAGGGTCGGCATGAACATAAGGCAAAATGACAAAGCCCTGTTTTGCCAGCTCTTCTGTGGCTTTAAGTGTTTCCACGGCATCGGGCATAAGGTAGCGGGGGTCGGGGTGTATCTCCAGTTTCAGCCAGTTGGTCTCCAGGGCTTCGCGCGCCAGTTGTGCGGCAAAAACGGCTTCCTTCGCATTGCGCACGCCGGAGGTATTGGGCAGCAGGGAAACGTTCGCCTCTTCGAGGTATTTTACCATGTTATCTTCGCTGTTATGCGCATCTACTCGCTTTAAGGCAAGGGTAACCAACTCGCTACCGGATGCCAGCACGGCATCGCGCATGAGCTGCGGAGAGGAAAATTTTCCTGTTCCGAGGAACAGCCGCGAGGAAAATGATTTATTGGATATAGTTAGCATATAATTTTGCTTTTAACGAAAAGATTCTGTGTTCTTTGAAATTTTTATCCCTAATAGTTCGTAATAACTCAAATTCATATCTATTTCATTTATGTTTTCCGGAATTACCTATTCGCATTTCGTTCAAATTTAAGTCCCGAAGGGACGCAGTCAGTCAACGAGGGGTGCAGCCCCTCGCCGAAGATACCCGCACACCTACCCAGCCCTGAAGGGGCGATGTCTAATAGCAAGGAATAAAGCCCCTCCTCTCTAATCCCACACATAACGTTCATCATATTCAACATTATATTTTTTTAGAAAAGACCTGTATTCATCCTGGAAAGTCCTATTCCTGTGATGTTCATGCTGATTAGAAATGTAATTAATTACAGTTTCAATCTCTGATGGATTCACTGAAAATGCCCCGTAACCGTCCTGCCAATAAAAATCTGATAATGCTTCATCTTTTGCCTTAATCCATTTGGAAGAATGTGATTTTATTTTTTCTATCAAATTCATTAATGCAATTTTTTTGGATAATAAGCAGAGAATATGAACATGGTCAGTATATCCGCCAACAATGATTGGCTGGCAATCTAATTCCTTGCAGATACCGCCAAGATAATTATGAAGTTCATTTTCATAAGGCGTATGAATCAGTGGTGCACGGTTTTTAGTGCTGAATGCGATGTGAAGGTAGTTTTTTACGAGTGATTGTCCCATA
>JABEUT010000325.1 GCA_013044305.1 Bacteroidia bacterium | reverse complement strand
CGCTTACCCGCGAAAGGGTTAGGCAAATCAAGGAAAAAGCCATTCGCAGGCTCCGCCATACTTCCCGCAGCAAGTTGCTGAAAGCGTACCTCGGATAAGTCAATAGTGAAGAACTACGTGAAATGAGCAAAGAGAAAGACAATCTCCCTCCGCTCTAACACAGTTCTTCACTATTAGTTCTTAATTCTTCACTTTCCCAGATTTTCCTTCAGGAATGCCTTAACCTCTTCCCACGCCTTTGTTGCAGCTTCTTTATTATACACCTGCGGTCGTGTATCGTTAAAAAAAGCATGCATGGCATTTTCGTACACCACGTATTTAAAATTTTTACCTGCATTTTTCATTTCTTCCGCCAAACCGGGTATGGTTGAAGTTATTGCGGTATCAAGGCTGCCGTATATGCCCAGCACCGGTGCGGTTATGTTACCAATTTTAGCGGCGGCAGGGCGCTTTCCGTAAAAAATGATGTGAGCAGCCATTTCAGGTATGTTTACCGAAAGCAGGCCCGCCATACCGCCGCCGAAGCAGAATCCCATGGAAGCGACTTTTTTCATATTCACATTTTCATTTGCACCAAGGTACGCGAAAGCGCCTTTCAGGTCGCTCATGAATCGCCCGTCGAGGCTTCCGGATGTTACCGAGGTAAAGGTGGTGAACAATGTACGTTCGGCATCGGGCAGGCTGTCCATGAACTCTTTCACCTTTGCGGCATCGTTCATAATGGCGCGGTATTTTTGCAAATAGGGCGACAGCTTTGCAAACAGGGCAGGCTCGGTAATCGGCTCCAGATTTCCATACATTAGGTTGGGTGCTATAACAAAGTAGCCTTCGTTTGCCAGCCTACGCGCCACATCTCGTATATGGTTGTCTAGACCGAATATTTCATGTATCAGAATGATGGCGGGGTATTTTCCTTTTCCTCCATCCGGCGAGGCTGTAAAAGCCTTGACTGTCGCGCCGCTTTCGCTTGCATAATTTATGTTTTGTTCCATAGCGAACACATATTAAGGGTTATTCAGCCACAAAATTAACAACCCTGCGGCAGCAGCCGTTTTATTTACAGGATTTTTAACATTTCCGGCTCCGCCGGAAAACTGCCGAGGGGTATTCTACCTTGTTCCCGCTTTGCCTGCGGGTTCCGAAAGGGCGTAAACCCTTATGCTTCCTGCCTGCAGAACAAGTCTGGAGAGGTATGGCTTAATGCCGGCGCTCTGGTAAACCTTAGGTGCATCGGTGTAGAGGTATGCCGCACCCTGTTCTATCATGCCCTGAAGGGCGGCTCCGCTAAGGCTGTCCGAGCTGAAATTCCAGCCTTTTTTTCTTATATAATAAAACCAGATGTTGCCCGACTCGTCGTTGCCTGCCACGCACAAGGCCTTACCGGGTGCGGCGGCGGCGAGTACCATGTGGTATTTTAGCAAATCGGGGTTAAAACCCGGATCGACGGTGTTCCACCTGTGGTTTACCCGCAAAAAAGCCGTTAGCGGCAGAACAGCCAGAGCAATTACCGATAAGGTTCTGATTATATATAATGGCATAGTCAAAAGCTTTTCGGCCCCGTAAGCCGTAATGAGAATAATAAGAGGCAAGAGCGGATAAAGGTAATAGTCGTGCACCGTGCCAATAATGTTCAGCTCGAAGATAAAATAAAACAAAACGCCTATGCCCCACCCTGCCAATACGGGGAAGAGCCTGTTGCGGTAAGCCCCGCCTTTCAACATCCATATTATTCCTGAAATGAAAAAGAGCAAAGCCCCGTAATTGATAAGCAATTCGGGCAGGGTGGAAATGATGTTGCCCTGAAGCAGGTAGAGCAAATTCGGAATATCGCTTTTTGAGGCCGAAAGGATGCCGTGCACCACTCCGCCCCCGTCTGTTTGCCATGCCGGTATAACAAAGATGTACCAGGCAGCCGCAGGCATAAAGCACAAACCAAAAGCGACAAACAGGTGCCAAAGCTTTTTCATTTCCGGTTGGCGGCGCCAAACAGCTATAGCAGCGTATGCCCCTGCTGCCGCAAGGTACACCGCAAAAGGCAGTTTCACCATTGCCGCCGTTCCTAAAAAGGCTGCCGACCACAGCAGCAGTGCCGTTCTTTTTTCATTTATCCACCTGAAAAAAAAGCAGATGCCCCAAACACCGAGGCACAGCGCAAGGTTATCGGGCAGGGGGTTCATGGTATAGTAATAGAAAAGCGGAGAGAAGCTGAAGCACCAGGCGGCAATCATGGAAACCATGTTACGCTTAAAGAGTGCACAGGTTAAATGATACATGCCCCAGACCGTGAACAGCCCGATAATGAACGAAAGTACACGGCTGATAATGATATGGTCGCCGAAGATTTTATAGAAGCAGGCAAACAGCCATTGCATAATCGGAAATTCCAGCCTGCAAATACCGCTGCCGTTGCCTGCGTTATTTATAGCAGGGTGAAGGATGTTGAAGTCGCCATGCGCAAAATTTTCAATATTGTTTTGGGTTTCGGTCTGCCGCCATACGTGGTATCCCACCAGGTCGCGGGTAAAAATATGGAAGTGCATTGCCAAACTCAACACGGGAATAAACACATAAAGCAGGTACCTGTGCCTGACTTTAAATGCCTGTGTATTCCATTGAGCCTTTATCATCGGCAGCCGGGTACCCGGTTCAAATTATTTATGAAAGCAGGTTTGTTGAAGCACATTTAAGCAAGGTTTTGTGAGTCTAAATTACCTTTTTCCTCCATACCTCCCTGCGCATAAGGTAAGCAAACACCACAACCAGGCACAGCGCCGCTATACCTTCGGCGAACAGCGTACGGGGCGCACCGATGCTGCCCGACACGGAGCCCACCATGAGCGCGCCCAGAGGCTGCAATCCGAAAAAGGCCATGGCGTAATAACTTATCACTCTGCCCCGCATATCTTCGGCAACGGTGGTTTGTATGATGGTGTTGCTTAAAGTTACCTGCGCCATCATGCCGAAACCTGTAACTACCGCAAAAACGGAGGCTAACGCAAAATTGCCCGTAACTGAAAAAAGCATAAGCCCAACACCGAACACCAGCGTAGTAAAAAGCAGAATCCTTTTCAGGCTGTTGTGGCTTTTCAGCGAGGCGAGGAACAGTGTTCCCGCTATGGCGCCCAGCCCTATCATGCTGTTCAGGAAACCGTAAGTGGAGGCGTTGCCTTTAAATATGTTTTTGGCGAACACGGGCAGCAGGGCGTTAAAAGGCAGCACGAGCAGGCTCATGGAACCGAGGTAAATAATGATTAGCGCCAGCCCTCTCTCCTTCCGGAGGTATGCAAACCCGGCTTTTAGCTCCCCTATCATGTTACGGGTGTGCATAACCGGTATGGGTTTTGTAAACCTCATCAGCAGCAGCGAAGCAATTACGGCTACAAAACTTATGGCGTTGAGCATGAAACAGGTGCCGGCTCCCCAACGGGCAAGCGCCACACCTGCAAGCGCCGGTCCGGTAAGCCTTGCAAGGTTCACCATGGACGAGTTGATGGCTATGGCGTTGGGCAGGTGGTTTTTATCGTCAACCATATCGTACACCAGCGCCTGCCTGGCGGGAACGTCAAAGGCATTGATGAAGCCGAGCAGCGCGCTAAGCAAAAGTATTTCCCATACCTGATAATTGGTAAATATCACCAGAATGGCAAGAAGGGCAGCCTGTACCAGCGATGCCACCTGTGTGATGATCAGCACGCGGTAGCGGTTGTATTTATCGGATACCACCCCACCGAAGAGCGAGAACAAAAAGCTTGGGAACTGCGTGCAGAACATGGTTAGGCCGAGCATAAAGGATGACCTGGTATCCACATACACCACCCAGTAAACAGCGGTGCGCTGCATCCATGTGCCTATAAGCGATACCGACTGCCCGGATACATATAACTTGTAATTGCGGCTGCTGAAGGCCCTGAACAGTGAATACGCCATTTTATATTATTTATCCCCGCAGGAAAAAATTAACACACAATTAGAAATGCCTATCCTGGCATAACCTGTCTCCTCCGGTCTTACCTGCAAGGGCAGCGAATTACAGGACATTCGAATGGCGCTGCCTCCCATCCCTGGAAGGGGCAAAGCAAGGGTGTTTTCTCCGGCAGCGTTCACCTTGCAAAAATACGTATGTTTTCCGGGTTTGGAGATGGGCACAGCTTTTCACCGCTTTGATTACTTACAGCACCTATTTATAATGCTCCGCCGGTTTGCGTGGCGCAGACAAGTCAAATCTTTGAAGGGTTGCACGCGGGTACTTTTCCGTAAGGTACGATATTACCCTTTGTTTCTTTTGTTCGTCGGAAACCTTCGTTTCCATATCATTCTGCACACGGCTTGTGCCATTGCTCCTTTGCAGCAGATAGTGGTACACCTCGTCCCATGCCCAGAAAAAAGGAATCCTGTTTTGTTTTTCCACCACCTTTACCAGACTTTTATAATAGGCTTCCGGAGTGCTTGCCGGGGCGGCGCGGCCTCCGACTGCTTTTTTAGTATGGTACCGTTTCATCACACCGCTGAATTTTTGATTATAGGCACGCAAAACACCCGAAAGATATTGGGGCGAAAAGCAATTATAGTGCGCCTGCGCCTCGCGCCCCAGGTCGCCTTTGGCAAGCAGCTCAAAAGCCTGGGCAGCCTGTGCCGTGGTTATGCCGCCGTAGTACTTTCGGATAAAAGCAATAATTACAGTCTTCCAGTCGCCGGCAGGCGGCTGCTGAATGCCTGTAAGAATGCAGCAATAGGCAAGCAGTTTCTTTATTTCTTCATCGCTGCACGCGGCTAACTTTCTGCCCTGTGCGCCGTCAATGAATTGTATTTCGGCTTCTGTAAATGTCATGGGAACCTTTGCCATTAACCTGTTATTTTTAGAAACTGTTTAAAATTTATTTAATTTCATACTTATGTGTCTTTTTGGCTCCAACTGCGTTGAATTTTTCGAGATAGCTGCCCGGCTATCTCTGCAAAATTCGTCTTGTTTCGCTCAAAAATACCCTATAAT
>JABEUT010000324.1 GCA_013044305.1 Bacteroidia bacterium | reverse complement strand
TTTTTATGCTAATTTGTAATTAGGCCTACGGGGGCTGACGGGTACAGATAATGAATGTAAGTGCAACTTACAGGACTATTTAGGCACTAAGCACAGCTTAGCGGGTACAGGGGAATTAATTTGTTTAAATTTATAAAAAACTCAAAAACATTTATGACCGCAACAACTTTAAAAAAAGAGTTAGTGAAAGCAATAGACAGTATAAATGATGCCGGATTCTTACAAGCGGTATATACAATCGTAAATCAAAAAAAGCACAAAGAGGAGTATGACTTGAGCCCCGGGCAATGGACAGAAATTGAAGGCAGGAGAAGGAATTATAAAAACGGAGAAAGCAAAACATATACCTGGAAAGAAACAAAAAAAATGATGCGCTCAACGCTTAAAAAATGACCTATAAAATAATTATTACCGACCAGGCGTATGACGACCTTCATCGGATAATGTTATGGTACAATGAACAACGACATTCTTAAGGCAATGAGTTTATCATTAAAGCGGAAGAGCTAATAGTTCAACTTAGGAAAAATCCATATATCTTCAAGGTAAGAAAAAAAGCAATCCGTTACGGGCTGTTTGAACGTTTCCCGTACCTTGTCATTTATGAAATAATAAAGCAAGATATAGTAATATACGGCGTGGTTCATGGTCACCAGCATTCCACGAAAATATTTAAACGAATAAAGAAAAAGTAAGGTACCGCACAAAAGCGGCGGCGCGGGTTAGGTGAGATGGTGCGAACAGGGATAAAACCGGCCTTGCTCTGCCGAAGGCTACGCGACCGCGTGCCGCCTTAGCTTTAGCGGTGGCGCAAGGCGAAGCGGGCGGTGAGGCAGGGCAGCCCCCAAAAGGAGAATAATCAGAAGCCATGTCATTCGTTTAAAAAAAAGTCTTACCTTTGCAGCCCTTATTAAAAAAAGAGTAAGGTGTTATTCAGGCGATAACAGATTAAATAACCCTCCTGTCGAGCCGGAAGCAGGAATAAAGTATGGGTGGCGCTTAGTCGCCTTCATACAAAAAAGCAAAATGGCAAATCAGAACAGACCGGAAACGGAAGCGCAACAGGAACCAGAATTGGTAATAGCCCCCGCGGCTCCGCCCCAGGAGATAAACTGGGCCACCATTGGCAAAAAACAAGACAACTACTCCGACACAGAACGCGAGAAGCTTTCCACCGCCTACGAAAAAACACTTACATCCATTGCCGAACACGAAGTGCTGGAAGGCACGGTGGTTGAAAAAACAAGCAAGGATGTTGTTGTAAACATCAACTATAAATCGGAAGGCGTTATTCCGCTGACCGAGTTCCGCTACAACCCCGACCTGAAGGTAGGCGATAAGGTTGAAGTATATGTAGAAAAACAGGAAGACAAGAACGGACAACTGGTTCTTTCGCATAAAAAAGCCCGCTTTGTACGCGCATGGGAGCGTGTAAACGAAGCCCTGGCTACAAACGAAATAATAAAAGGCTTTGTGAAATGCCGCACCAAAGGCGGTCTCATTGTTGACGTATTCGGCATGGAAGCGTTCCTGCCCGGTTCGCAGATTGACGTGAAACCGGTAAGGGATTACGATGCATACGTGAACAAAACCATGGAATTCAGGGTGGTGAAGATAAACCCCGAATTCAAAAATGTGGTGGTGTCGCACAAGGCGCTCATTGAAGCCGAAATTGAACAGCAAAAACAGGAAATCATCTCGAAACTCGAGAAAGGACAGGTGCTCGAAGGCACTGTTAAAAACATCACCTCCTATGGCGTATTCATTGACCTGGGCGGAGTGGACGGGCTTATACATATAACCGACCTGTCGTGGTACCGCATCAGCCACCCCGAAGAAGTGGTGCAGCTCGGCCAGAAGATACACGTGGTGATACTCGACTTCGATAATGAGAAGAAACGCATACAACTGGGCCTGAAGCAGCTCTCGCCGCACCCCTGGGATTCGCTCAATACCGAACTGAAGGCAGGCGACAGGGTAAAAGGCAAAATTGTGGTGGTAGCCGACTATGGAGCATTTATTGAGATAGCCCCAGGAGTAGAAGGACTGATACACGTATCGGAAATGTCGTGGTCGCAGCACTTGCGCACCGCACACGACTTCTTTAAAGTTGGCGACGAAACCGAAGCGCTCATTCTTACCATGAATAAGGAAGAAAGAAAGATGACCTTGGGCATTAAGCAACTTACCCCCGACCCCTGGGCGAACATACTAGATAAGTACCCCAAAGGCTCAAAGCATACAGGCACCGTTCGAAACTTTACAAACTTCGGCGTATTTGTTGAACTGGAAGAAGGCATAGACGGTCTGATACATATATCCGACCTCTCCTGGACCAAGAAGATAAAACACCCTTCGGAATTCACCAAGATAGGCGATAAGATTGAAACCATAGTGCTGGAAGTGAATACCGAAACGAGGAGACTGTCGCTCGGACACAAGCAACTTGAAGAAAATCCCTGGGACACCTTCGAAACCATCTTCACCATGGACTCCATTCACAAAGGAACCATTACCAGCCTGTCGGACAAAGGCGCTACAGTTATGCTTCCCTACGGCGTTGAAGGTTTTGCTCCTGCCAAGCACCTGATTAAAGAAAACGGGCAGCCGGCAAAAGCCGATGAGGTACTCGACTTTAAGGTGATAGAATTCAACAAGGACTCCAAAAAAATAATTCTGTCGCATTCACGGATAAAAGAGGATTCACTGCGCGAAGAAAAAACCCAGGAAGGAAATGAAAAGAAAGCCGAAGCCAAAGAAACACGCCAGGCGGTGAAAAAGATAAAGAGCACCATTGAGAAAACAACCCTCGGCGACCTTTCGGGACTTTCGGAGCTGAAATCGAGAATGGATAAGAACGAAGCGGAAGGCGAATAAGTAAAATAAGAGCCAATTATAAAGCCGGGTTCTGAAAAGGACTCGGCTTTTTTTTGCCCCCATAGTCGCCAGTGTGAGGCTTTCCGCTGCCCTTTCCATCAATCAAGCATGTATCTCTCACGCAACTCTATCAATGGTATTGTTCAGTAAACAGGGCTTTGTCCGCTAACTGCCAAAAATTGAGATTGCTTCTCTCGACCAGAGAGTCAGGCAATGACTGTAACAAGGCCTTGTTACGAATAAACTGGCGACTAGTGCATTAGTTGTCACGCCAATATTAAACTAAGAATGGAGTGGCGTTCTTGTGATAAAATGCAAAGAGTTTTTATACCTTTAAGGAAAGTACCTATAAATTTCTTTTCGGTTTAATACCCGCAAAACCTGTATTCTATTTTCTTTAATGTGTAGCCCGATTCTATAATCGCCGATCCGGATTCTGTAAAAATTAGCATGTCCTTCTAACTTCTTCAGGTTCTTAATGTCTTTCGTTGATGAAAAAGACGGCAGTTCAGAAAAGCAGATACTTTTTACTTTTTTGAAATATGGAGTGCTTTTAAGTAACTTTAAGTCTTTCAGAAATGATTCGGCATAGGAAACATCAAGCATCACCCAAAAATTTTAATGCGTCCTTTTTGGAATACATTTTGTCTTTCAATGCTTTTTTCATGGCTAATCCTAATCCGTAATCTTCCACGATTTCGGCAAGTATCTCGTACTCTTTGGCAGGAACGACTACATATTCTATTTTCCCATTTTTGCCTGCAATGAATTGTTCGTGCCTTGTAATGGGTTTCGGGGTATCCATATTTGTTTGTTTTTTCAAAGGTACGAAATATACCTGCTTAATTTACGGTGATTCATTAGAATTTTGCAAACAGAAAGCGATCATTAATTCACAATTCTCACTCCAAAACTCCTCATTCAATAAATTCCACTATCTTTGGGCTTTGATGAAGCGCAAAGTATTACTCTCGCCCAAGCAACTCGAGCTTACTCTTGACCGACTTTGCCACCAGTTAATAGAAAACCACGACAATTTTCAAGACTGTGTTATTATCGGCCTGCAGCCACGGGGCATTTACTTGGCGCGCCGCCTGCAGAGCGAGTTGAGCAAGCTTACAAAAAGTGAAATATCATACGGCGAAATAGACCCGACATTTTACCGCGACGATTTCCGCACCAAAGGACATCCCATTGCGCCCAGCAGCATGAATATGGACTTTGTTACTGTGGAAAACAAAAATGTAATTCTTGTGGATGATGTGCTCTTTTCCGGCAGGACCATCCGCGCAGGGCTCGACGCGCTGCTCGATTTCGGCAGGCCCAAAAAAGTGGAACTGCTCGTGCTTATTGACAGGCGCTACAGCCGCCACCTGCCCATACAACCTGATTACGTTGGCAAAAAAGTAGATACCATTGTATCGCAAAATATAAAAACCGAATTAACCGAAGCAGGCGACAAAACCGACGGGGTATGGCTCCTCTCGAGTGATGAGAGATGAATGATGAGGTATGAATGAAAATACAAACGACGAGTATATTCAGAAAGAAACGCTTCTCCCGCTTGGGAGAAGTAAGGATAAGGGTAAAAAGAATTATGAGGTATGAGTGAAAATAATAAAATGCAAAAAGAGCCGCATCGGCTTGCCGGGGTAAAGAAGGAAAGGGGCAAATCTTTGAGCGTGAAACATCTACTCGGAATAAAAGACATTACGCCTGCCGACATTGAACTCATTTTCGCCACCGCCGATACTTTTAAATCGGTTATAAACCGCCCCATAAAAAAAGTACCCTCGCTGCGTGATGTAACTATAGCAAATATCTTCTTCGAAAACTCCACCCGCACCCGTATCTCCTTCGAACTAGCCGAGCGCCGCCTTTCCGCCGATGTGCTGAACTTTTCCGCCTCGGCCTCATCGGTAAAAAAAGGCGAAACGCTTATAGACACGGTAAACAACATACTCGCCATGAAGGTGGATATGATTGTAATGCGGCACTCCAGCCCCGGCGCCTGTTCCTTCCTCTCAAAGCATGTAAATTCGATAATAGTGAACGCAGGCGACGGCACCCACGAGCATCCGACACAGGCATTGCTCGATGCCTACTCCATACGTGAAAAATATGGCAGTGTGCGCGGCAAAAAAATTGCCATAATAGGCGATATCATGCACTCACGGGTGGCGCTATCCAATATATTCTGCCTGCAAAAGCTGGGCGCCGAAGTAATGGTATGCGGACCGCCGACGCTTTTACCTAAATATATAGGGCAGCTTGGAGTAAAAGTAGAGTTCGACCTGATGAAAGCCCTAACCTGGTGCGATGCCGCCAATATGCTGCGCATTCAGATGGAACGGCAGGACATAAAATACTTCCCTTCGCTAAGGGAATACACCATGCTCTACGGACTAACCCGGCAGAGACTCGATTCGCTCGATAAGAAAATAACCATCATGCACCCCGGACCCATCAACCGCGGGGTGGAGATAACAAGCGATGTAGCCGACTCCGAACAATCCATCATCCTCGATCAGGTGGAAAACGGTGTAGCCATACGTATGGCAGTGCTGTACCTGCTTGCCGCCAAAAATTAATCAGACGGAACTACAATTTCAGCCCTCATCTCATTCAACATCCCGCCGGCAATACCACATAAATCAACCCGCTAAAAATAACACAACTACCCAAGACCATGTCCCGACAAAAAACTCAAGTAATTAGACTAACGCAGGAATTTACCTTTGAAATGGCCCACGCCCTCGATAATTATAACGGCCCATGCAGAAACATACACGGCCATTCCTATAAGCTGTCGGTAACCGTAAAGGGGAAGCCCATTGATGATGCAGCCGACAACAACAACGGCATGGTGGTGGACTTCGGGGTGCTGAAGAAGATAGTGGATGAGCACATCATTTCAAGATACGACCATGCGCTTGTTCTGAACAATGCATCGTACCTTGCCGGCGAACTTAAGAACAGGGTAAAGGAAAAGATTATCTGGACCGATTACCAGCCTACCTGCGAAAATATGCTCCTTGGCTTTGTGGAACTGGTGAAAAAAAGCTTGCCTGTAAATATTACACTGCACAGCGTACGGCTGAAAGAGGCTCCCGGTTCCTTTGCCGACTGGTACGCCGAAGACAATGCATAGAGGCCTACTGCCATCGGTTTACAGCCACCCTTCCTTTTTATACCAGACAGCAGTTTCCTCTATTGCACTTCCGAGGGTATAATGCGGTTTGAAGTTCAGCTCGGTAACGGCGGGCGAAATATCGCATGTCCAGTTAACACTGCCCAGTTCCACTGCTTTTTCCGAATTCAGGCCCGGGGTTTTGCCCACAAGGGCGGTAAGCATTTCGAGTAGGCGTGCAATTGCATTCATCAGTTTACCCGATACAGGTATGTCGAGCGCTTTTTTGCCAAGCGCTTTTTTTACATATCCTCCAAAAACATTGCCCTGGTATGTTTGCCCGTCGGATATAAAATACGACCTGCCTGACAGGGGTGAAACGGCGGCATCGAGCACTGCGCGCACCAGGTCTTTTACATAAATAAAGCTCATCTTCTGGTTCTTCACCCTGATCCAGGGGTGCAGGTGGCGGTTGACAATTTTGAAGAGAGCAAAAATTTCCTTCTCGCGTGGCCCGAATACGGCGGTAGGACGTATGATGGCCCAGGGTATATCCTGCCTTGCTTTAATTGCATTTTCTGCCAGCAGCTTGCTTTTGCCATACGCCGTAAGCGGTGCGGGTATGTGCTTATCTTTTATTGGCTCCATGGTTACAGGGTTTCCGGGACCGTAGGCGGCAAGGCTGCTCATATAAACAAATTTCGACGGTATAGCCTTTGCCCGGGTAAGGGCGTCGAGGAAGTTTTGGGTAAACCGTGTGTTTATCTCAAGGTAGTCATCCTCTTTCGGGGCTTTGGTAATGCCGGCGTTGTGAACCACATAATCAATTTTCCCAAACTCTGACACAAGCTTTTCAAGTTTGCCGGCGAGGTTTGCGGCCGATGAAAAATCGAGTTCAACAAAAACAATACGATTATCCTGCAGGTACTTGCGGCTGCTTGTGCCCCGCACCGCCGCAATCACCTTCATACCCCTGTCAAGGGCTTCTTCTGCCAGAAAGCTGCCTATAAAGCCGCTTGCTCCGGTAATCAGTATGGTAGGCTGTTCCTTTGGTACGGGGCTCATGGTGAGGAACGGTAAGGAAAAGAGCAGAGTTGGGGCTTACCTGCTGTTTGCCGGTTGCTTCTCCGCGTTTACATGATTGAGGGGCACATCAAGTTTCTTCGCCACTTTAATGATTTTCTCCACGGCCAATTCAATTTGCGGAAAGGTATGGGTTGCCATCAGCGACAGCCTGATGAGGCTGGAGTCACCTTTAACGGCAGGTGTAACCACAGGGTTGACAAATACGCCTTCTTCGGCTAACATTTTGGTAAACATGAAAGTCTTGTCATTGTCCCTGATATAAATAGGTATAATGGGTGTATCGCTGTGACCGGTGTCAAATCCGGCGTCTTTCAACAGTTTCATCAGGTGGCGGGTATTCTTCCAGAGCCGTTCTATACGTTCCGGCTCCCGGATGATAATGCGGAGCGCTTCGAGTGCGCTTGCCGCGGCGGCAGGGGGAATGCTGGCGCTGAAGATAAGAGACCTTGCGTTGTGGCGCAGGTAGTTTATTACATCGGCGGAGGCGGCGATAAAGCCTCCAAGCGATGCCAGCGATTTGCTAAAAGTACCCATGATAATCTCCACATCGTTATCTAATCCGAAATGATTGGCGGTTCCGCATCCGTTTTTCCCCAATACTCCGAGGGCGTGGGCGTCATCCGACATTACGGAGGCATTGTATTGCTTTGCAAGCTGCACTATCTCTGGCAGTTTGGCTATTTCGCCCTCCATACTGAATATGCCGTCGGTAATAATAAGTTTTATGCCGGGTTTGTCGGCAACCCTGTCCAGCAAGCGTTTAAGGGATTGCATATCGTTATGGTCATACTTTAACAAAGTGCCGAAAGATAACCTGCATCCATCTATTAATGAGGCATGTACGGAGTCGTCTATAAGCATATAATCGTGCCTGCCGATGAGCGCCGATACCGCCCCGAGGTTAGCCTGGAACCCTGTACTGAATACTACAGCCTCTTCCTTGCCAACATAATCTGCCAGCGCTTTTTCCAGTTCTAGATGCAGGTCGGTATTTCCGTTCAGGAAACGCGAACCGGCGCATCCCGTCCCATATTTACGTATGGCAGCAATGGCAGCCTCTTCAATTTGCGGGTGAGTGGTAAGGCCCATATAGCTGTTGGAGCCGAACATGAGCACCTTTTTGCCGCCCATCATAACTTCGGTATCCTGTGCGGAAGTAATTTCGCGGAAAAAAGGATAAACTCCTTTGGCTTTTACTTCCTGCGGCGCTGTGTATGCATGTGTTTTCTTGCGCAGAGTGTTCATCATCTATGTTGGTTATTCTGTTGTTTTCGCAATAATGGGGGGTTAATAATCCTTTGTTAATGTTTTACTTGTGGCAAAGTGCAAATTTGCCGGAAATACCTTTCCGGATGCAATCTGTCCATTGCCAGAGGGTAAATATACGGATAATATTTAATTAGTCTGCAAATAATTTAGCCCTTAGGTTTGATTATCAGGTTATTTTCATTCAATTTCAGATAATTGGGCATTGTGCCTGATATGATTTAAATCATACCGGATAAGCCGTAACTGTCGTGAATTTGCATCGCTATTTTACTGGCTACTCTTTTAACTTCCGGCGGCGGCGCTCCTCTTTATAAAAAATTTATGCATAATATACTTGTAATTGAAGGCAGGGATGAGCTTCGCGAAAATACCTGTAATCATATACGCCGGTCGGGGTATAAAGCCATTGCCGCCGCAAACGGCATAGCGGGTATTGAAGCCGCCAAATCGGAAAAACCCGATATTATTTTCTGCAATACATCGCTCCCCGATATGGATGGCTTGTGCGTGCCCGGAATATTGAGTAAAAACAAGATTACTTCGGCTATTCCCGTAATTATGCTAAGTCCGGAAAATGGCAATGGCAGCCATACCGGTAATTTAAAGGAAGATGGCCAGGGAGCAGGTGCGGCCCCGGGCGCCTTATCGCTTCTCGACTCCATTATTCGCAGCGCTGTGAAAAAGCCGGGTTCCGGGTCTGAAACGCCGGCTGCATCCGATTTTCTTGCCAGGCTGCTGGTTCAAAGCTATCCCTTTAAGCTGCCCGGCAATATACCGCCGGAGTT
>JABEUT010000323.1 GCA_013044305.1 Bacteroidia bacterium | reverse complement strand
ATTATATGTGTATTTTACAAAAAATTTGAGCCTTTGTTTATCGAAAAGGGATGTAAAAGTATTTACTATTATTGCATTAAACAAATATTTTTTAACTTTTTTTTAATCGGAGTGACCATTACCCCCTAATTATCAGTTCAATTTCTGGTATGCCTGCCACCATCTGTCGGGCAGTTCTCCGGTGCAGGCCTGCTGATAATCGGAATAGGAACAGGGAACCATGCTGTGTCTTTGGTAGCGGGTGCGTTTGCCGGTCATAAAAGGCACTTCCATCCACCACCTGCCTGTTTTTTTACTTTTATAGAATATTACGTCGTGATCAGGGCCTTTTATCAAGATGGTGTACTTCATATAATCCTTGTCGGATGCGCCCGGATAATCGTTCTTGCGGTTGGAAAAGCCTTCAAGAAAGTACCACACCAGTTGCGCGGCAAGCTCCGATGTTTGGTTGCCATTGTCGGAAAGGGGGTTTATCTCATATATCCCCACCGAAGAGAGTTTGTCGCTCATACCGGCATAACGGAATATCTGGCATGCCTCTTCACCATAAAGCCCGTTTGGTGTTGAATGGGAAGTGCCGGGAGCGTCGGATCGCCTTACGGATGAGATGTCGAAACTTAATATATCGGCGTCTCTTACAAAGGGTTCGGCTTCTTCAAGGTTTCCCTGCAACTGCCCAAGCCTGTATAAATCGAAATACATATTGGTAAGCAGGGTGGCCTCTGCCGGGTTGATAAAATGCGTTTGATAACCCAGCAGGCTGAAATTAAATAGGAGATTGGGCTCATGCCGGATGATCTTATTTAAGTAGGCACCCGAATTTATTACTTCCTCCTCGGCTCCCAAGTCCAGGGTTCGGTCTATGCAGACGAGGTTTACCGTTTGCTGCCGGGGTTCGTAACCGAGATAGTTGGCGTAGGTAAGGTCCTGGCTGCCGCCGAGCAAAACAGGTACAATATTCAGTTCGAGTAGCTTGCTGACTATAAAGGCAACCGCATGATAGGAATCTTTTGCTTTCTCGCCCGGAATGATGTTGCCGAGGTCAGCTACCCCTATGCCTTCAATACACGTAAGGTTGTATAGCGCTTCCCTTATCTTATCGGGAGCCTCCGAGCATCCGGCGTTGCCGGCTGAATTTCTTGCTTCACCGATGCCAAGAAGGGCTATCTGTATTCCGTCGAGCGATGGGAATTCTTTATCCCTGAATGCCTTTATGCAAGAGCCATACTGGAAGTTTTTATAAACACCCAAAGGCCGTTTCAGAGGTTCAAGGTATTGCTCTATTTCCATCTGTGTGAATTACAGGTACGCGTTTGCGACTGAAAACAGGTTCAAATTTAAAATTATTCGCCTTTCGGCTTTTTGTTTCCGGGCCTGAATGCCTTTCTTTTAGGTTTGCCCGATTTATCGGCTTCTTCAATAATGGACAGGCACTCTTCCAAGGTCAGTTTAGCGGGGTCTTTGTCCTTGGGTACTTTATAATTCACTTTATTCATGGTCATGTATGGACCATACCTTCCGTTCAGTATCTGTATCTCCGGTTCCCGGTTAAAAACCTGTATCACCTTTTCTTTTTCTCTTTTTTGCTTTTCCTGTATTATTTCAATGGCTCTTTCTGCTTGAACGGTATAAGGGTCGTCCTGTTTTGGCAGGGAGTAAAATTTACCATCGTGTTTTACGTATGGTCCGAAGCGGCCCGTTGCCACGGTCATCTCCTTATCCTCGTAATTACCAAGAGTCCGGGGCAGCCTGAACAGGTCGAGGGCTTGTTCCAGCGTAATGGTTTCCATGTGTTGCCCGGCGGTAAGCTTGGCATAGCGGGGCTTGTCTTCCGCATCCGATTCGCCCAGCTGAACCATGGGGCCAAACCTGCCCAGCCTCACCGAAACTTTTTTACCGTTGGCATCCTTACCCAGTATTCTTTCTCCCGATGCCCGTTTCGTTTCCACCGACGAGGTTTTTTCCACCGTTTTATGGAATGGTGCATAAAACTTTGCTATCATATCGGTCCATGTACGCTTGCCTTCGGCAATGGTATCGAATTCCTCCTCCACATGGGCGGTAAAGTTAAAGTCCATTATTTCGCCGAAGTGTTCTTTTAAAAAGTCGTTCACCACAATGCCTGTATCTGTCGGGAACAATTTCGATTTCTCGGCTCCGGTTATCTCGGTTTTGGTTTCCGTACTTACCTCGTTATTTTTCAGGTTCAGTACCGTATATTTTCTTTCGGTCCCTTCGCGGCTCTCTTTTACTATATAGCCTCGCTTTTGTATGGTGGAAATGGTGGGTGCGTAAGTTGAAGGCCTGCCTATTCCGAGCGCTTCCAGTTTTTTCACAAGGCTTGCCTCGGTATATCGCGGGGGCGGCAGGGTGAACTTCTGCATGGCTTTTATTTCATTTGCTTCCACCTGTTGGTTAATCTCCATGGCAGGCAGGTGTCCTTCTTCCGTTTCGTTTTCTTCCGTTTCGTCGTCCGATTCGGTATATACTTTCAAAAAGCCGTCGAAGATTGTAACTTCGCCTGTGGCTATAAATTTTTCTTCAGACGCGCTTTGACTAATCGTTACAACCGTTTTTTCAATTTCGGCATCAGCCATCTGCGAGGCTATTGTCCTTTTCCAGATCAGGTCGTAAAGGCGTTTTTCATTCGATTCGCCCTCTATCTCTTTCGCTGTAAAATTGGTTGGCCTTATGGCTTCGTGCGCTTCCTGTGCCGATGCCGATTTGGTTTTATAAGTGCGGGTATGTGCATATTTGCCCCCATACAGGCTTAACACCTCCGCTTTGGCACCGTCTAAGGCAAGTTGAGAGAGGTTTACGGAATCGGTACGCATGTATGTAATATAGCCTTTTTCGTAAAGCGATTGCGCTATGCGCATGGTTTGTGATACCGAGTAACCGAGTTTGCGGCTTGCCTCCTGTTGCAGGGTGGAGGTGGTAAAGGGGGCGGAAGGAGTACGCCGCGATGGTTTTTTCTCCTTATTGGTTACGGTGTATACGGCGCCTTTAAGCTTATTGAGAAGGTCGCGGGCTTGTGTTTCATCTGCAAGTTTCTTTTCGAGTTCGGCCCTGAACTTTGCAGCACCGGCCGAAAAGTATCCGAGCACTCTGAAATAGGGAGAAAATGCAAATGCGGTAACCTCCCGTTCTCTGTCCACTATCAGTCTTACGGCAACCGATTGCACCCTGCCTGCCGACAAGCCTGTTTTTACTTTCCGCCACAATACGGGCGAGAGTTCATAGCCTACGAGCCGGTCGAGAACCCTGCGGGCTTGCTGGGCGTCAACCAGCGCCTTGTTAATGGTTCGCGGATGTGCAATGGCGGCAAGTATAGCCGGTTTGGTAATTTCATGGTACACCACCCGCCTGGTCTTTTTCTCATCTATTTCAAGCGCCTGCAGCAGGTGCCAGGCAATAGCTTCCCCTTCACGGTCCTCATCAGTTGCAAGCCACACCGTTTCGGCTTTTTTTGCAAGTTTTTTAAGCTCCGCCACCACCTTTGTCTTATCTGCCGAAATTTCATATTCTGGCCGAAAGTTGTTCTCTATATCCACCCCAATTCCTTTTTCAGGCAAGTCGCGGATATGCCCGATGCTTGACTTTACGGTAAAGTCTTCTCCAAGATATTTCTCAATCGTTTTCGCTTTGGCCGGTGACTCTACTATTAGCAAATTTTTCGCCATACTGCATTTTTAAAGAGGGACAAATATAAACGAAAAGTGGAAACGGATAGAATAAGGCATCTTCCGGGGTAATTCAAAAGAGGCATAAACATCTGATTTTTTTGAGGCCTGTGGAGGTTGCCATGGGCATGAGTAAAAAGGATAGGCAACGCAGGGTATTATTCGTTCCGGACGCCGTATCCTGCCTCTATTCTGCCAAAAACGCCGAGGGGCAGTTTAAAGCCCGTTGCCGAAGGCAGGAACAGTTCGCCGGTTTGCCTGTTGTCTTTTTGGCTTTTCAGTAAATTTTCAATGATAAGGGAGGAGAACCCGAGGGAATAGGTGTTCAGTATCAAAAAATGTTTTTGGGATTCAAGCAGCTCAAGAACCGATTCCACCATCTCCCGGATGTTGGCCTCCAGCTTCCATTGTTCCTTTTCGGGGCCGTGCCCGTAGGCGGGCGGGTCGAGGATGATACCGGTATATTTTGTGCCGCGCTTGATTTCACGCCTGACAAATTTCATGGCGTCTTCCACAACCCAGCGGATGTGGTTTAGTTTTGACAGCTCCATATTTTCTCTTGCCCAACTTACCACGGGACGCACCGAGTCGAGGTGTACCACATCGGCGCCGGCGGCTTTGGCTGCGAGGGAGGCTGCTCCGGTATATGCGAATAGGTTAAGGAAGCGTGGTGTGCCTGTACCGGCATCAGAGGCTATTTTATCATATATATAGTTCCAGTGCGGTGCCTGTTCAGGAAATATTCCGACATGCTTAAAGGATGTAAGAGCAAGTTTAAATGAAAGAACAGGACCATTGGGCAGGGGATATGAAATAACCCACGAATCGGGCATGGGTTTCATTTTCTTCCAGGTGCCGGCAAAGCTCGACTTGGGTATAAAGCGCACATGAGCCTGCCTCTCCCATTCGGCCGCGCTCAATTCTTTGTCCCACACTGCCTGCGGCTCCGGGCGAATGAGCAGGTACTGCCCGAAGCGTTCAAGCTTCTCAAAGTTGCCGCAGTCTATCAGCTCGTAATCGGGAAAATGTAAAGGATGAAGAAAATTAAATGGTGCTTTCACGCGGCAAATATACAATACCGAAGATTATAGCTTGGTGCATTTATTCGGCTGGAATACTTATCCTGTTTCAAAGTTTTTGTCTGTATAGGTGCAAAGTATAGTTTTTATATTCCCCTTCTTGCGTGCAGGTATAATACGCGTAATCTCCTAAAATTCTTATTTTATTCGGGAACTGTTCTCCCAACTTTTCAGTGCTTGCAGCTTTGCCTGTGTTAAGGTCT
>JABEUT010000058.1 GCA_013044305.1 Bacteroidia bacterium | reverse complement strand
CATGGTGTTCCGCATGGTGATGGTGTTCCGCAGCTTGTACGTTGTGAGTTTCCATTTATATGATTTATGATTTATCTATTGCGTTATTTATAGTTTCTTCAAAAAGCGGAAGTTGAGCGTATTAATTATTTGTAATTTATTTGGCTGCTACGTTTGAGCGGAATGTTTTTTGTTTGGCTAGCCATTCGTAGTATTCTTCCGGGCTGTCCACTACTATTTTCATTTGCATGTTATAGTGTCCTGCCCCGCAAACCCTGTTGCACAGGAGCATGTAGTCGAAGGCGGTATCGTGGGTGTCCTTCCGCATTTGGGCGGTGGTAATGGTAGGTATAAAATGCATATCGGTGGTTATGCCGGGTACGCAGTTAATCTGTTCCCTGAAGTACGGCATATACATTCCATGCATCACATCTCTGGCATTGCATTTAAAATCAATTTGATGGTTTACCGGAACGTGAAGTTCTCCTTTTACGATGATATCATCCCATCCTTTGGCGTCGGTGGTGTCCATTCCCAGGGGGTTTGTGGCATCGTCAATCAGCTTATAGTCTGTTTTGCCAAGTATGTTATCGTGGCCGGAGTAGCGTGCCGTAAAGTCGAACTGCTTGGCATAAAGTTGTATAACAATGGCATCCTTATCGGGTTTACCGGTCATTTTTCCCCAGAGGCTCAATCCGTATATGATGATTACTGCCAGAACGATAGACGGCACGATGGTCCATATAAGCTCCAGCTTATCCTGATGCGGGAAATAATAGGCTTTTGAGTTATCCTTGCCTTTTTTGTATCTGTTGGCAAAATAAAACAGCAGGGCTTCGGTAATGAAAAAAACGATGAAGATGATAACCCAGTTAAAATTCATCAGCCTGTCGGCTTCTTTTCCCACATCCGATGCGGCCTGCGGAAGCATCTTGTCTTTATAGATGAAGATGAGGGTAAGCAGGAAGATGAAAAAGGCGGGCATGAATAGCAGCATTCCTAAACCCTGCGAGCGGTTGTCGCGGTCGTTTGCTATGCCTGTGTTTTCTCCTTTAAGTTCGGAGGCAAGCTGGTAAATATTCATCAGTTGGAATATAAACACCAGCGCCAGAATGGCGGTAAAATATGATAGGAAGGTTATCATTTAAATTCTATTGATTTGAGTTGTTATGAAATCGCAAAATTACATAAAATGCTTTTTTGTTAAACTTATTTTTTCAAGGCACGGTTAAAAGTGATGGTGAAGGCTTTCTTCCAGATAAGGGTGGTTCTTTATTTCGAGCGGCGCTTTAGCCAGCGAGCTAAGCACTACAAAGATAAAGAGTCCGGCAAAGCCTGCAAGCAAGCCTACTTCAAGGAATCCTATATGCCAACCGGTGCCAACCGAGCCGGGCATAACCCAGATATAAGCGTCTATCCAGTGTGTTACCATTATTACCGAGCCTATTATGGCTAGGAACATGGGATTGCGTTTGGTGTCGCGGGTCATCAGTCCTATGAGCGGGAACAGTAAGTTTACCATCATCATGATCCAGAACAGCCAGCGGTAGTGCTCTATGCGGGGCTGAAAGAATACCACCTCATCGGGTATATTGGTGTACCAGTAGAGCATAAACTGCCAGAACCAGAGGTAGGTCCAGAGTACGCTCAAGGCGAACATCCACAGGCCGAGGTTGTGTATGTGGTCTGAATTAACGTTTTGCAGCAGCCCTTTGCGTTTCAGGTAAAGGGTGAGCAATATGGTAACCACCACGGCGGTAAGCCACATATCATCGAGCAGATACCAGCCGAAGAGTGTGCTGTGCCAGTTGTAATCTATTGCCATTACCCAGTCCCATGCCATAAATTGTTCGGTTATTCCAAAGAAGACGATGAACACGGCTGCGGTCATCATGTTTTTATAATGCAGGGGTATATAGTCGCTGGTAAGGTCCATTTCGATGGAGCGTTTGCGCATTACCATTCCCATATAAATCCAAACGGATGTTACCACAATTGTCCTGATGAGCACAAAGGGTATGTTGAGCCAAATTGCCTTCTTCTGAACCATTTCGTCGAAAACGGGGCTTGTGGGGTCGGTGGTACCTTTCTGCATCCAGCGGTACACAATGTCGTTGTGGCCTGCCATGCCGCCAATCATACTTGCAAGCAGCACAACGAATATGGCGAGTATTCCAAAAGGCATAAAGGTACCTATGGCTTCATATACACGCTTTACGGCTACCGACCAGCCTGCCTGTGCGGCATATTGGATCGACATGAAAAATACAGCCCCGATCGCTATAAATGAAAAGAACAATCCTTCGAGCAGTATGTTTGCCCAGAAGCGGGCGCCGCTTATCTGCCCGTCAAATAATCCGTATAATAAGGCAATAACTCCAATTCCCATCAGAGCGAAGGTGAAGTTTTTTGTTTTTCCGGAAAATGTGTAATAATTCATAAATTTATCGTTAATCGTTAGTCAATATCAGCTAATTTATTTTGCGGCTGCCGCGCTTGCACTTGTAGCATTTCCGCCTGCGTTGTCGTTGTCTCCGTGATGCTGCAACACCTGAATGTAGCGGATAAGTTTCCAGCGTTCGTCAACGGTAAGCTGCGATGCATGGGAGCCCATCAGGTTGTTTCCGTAAGCTCCTCCGTATTCAAGCACCTGATAGATTTCTCCTTCGGTGTAGCTTTTCAGCTGGGGGCCGGAATAAGGCGGTGGGGGGCCGGGGAGTTTTTTCCCTACAGGGCCATCGCCTTCTCCTTCCTTTCCGTGGCAGTGTACGCAATAAATGCCGTAGATAGCCTTACCCTGATCCTGCACTTCTGCCGTTGCCGGATAGGGGTCTTTCAGATACTGTCGTGCGGCGGTCCAGCCGTCGGGGGTATTGGGGAACGGATCGGGCCAGAATCCAACGGGTACCGTACCGGTTACGGGCCTGCGATCGGTCATGCTATCGGCAAAATTGGGATTCACCGAGTTGTCCTCGTATGAGGGCGAACGGTACATGTCCGGCATATATTCAACTCCGGAGCTGTCCGGGTTATTCTTGGTGCAGGAGCTGAACAGCAATGAAAAATAGATTCCTGCTCCGAGCACGGGAACCATTTTCATAAACATCTTTAACATGTTGTGTTTTATTTTCATAGGCTTTTTACTTCAGTATCGGTTGGTCGGTCAATATCCTGTATTCATTTATGCGTGTACTCTTTTTACTTCTACGGCGCCGGTTGCATTGGCTGTGGCTATAAGCTTTAGTTCGTCTTCTTCATTCTGTGCGGGCAGTACCATTAAAAAATGGTCGTCGGTGGTACGCGGATCAGGATTTTTCGGTGTTACCCCCGGAAACAGCCAGCTTCTGAACAGCAGGGTGAGAGCCATGCCGTGGGCCGAACAGAATATGGTTGCCTCGAATAATACGGGTATCCACGAAGGAATATTGTGATACCACGTAAAGTTTGGTTTGCCGCCAATGTCTATAGGCCAATCCTTCACAAGCATATACCAGATCATCCAGAAGGCGAGCAGGAAACCTGTGCAGCCATATATAAAGCAGCAAATGGATATACGCGTGCGGCTAAGCCCCATCACCTTATCAATTCCGTGAACGGGAAATGGCGAGAACACTTCCTTGATAGGAAATCCCTGTTCGCGTACTTTTTTCGCGCCGTCTATCAGGCGGTCGTCATCGTTGTAAAGGGCGTGTATGTAAGTTGCCATGAATGAATGTGTGATTTAATATACCTTAGTTATTTTCTTGTGGGATGAGTTAAGCGTTTTGAGGCATCAGTACTTCTTCCTTACGAGGCAATTGCCGCGGCGGGTTGTGATACAAATCGCCGGTAGCTTTAAGTGTGGTTTTCAGTTCGGCCTGGGCAATGAACGGGAACCAGCGGGCGAACACGAGGAAAAAGGTAAAGAACATTCCAATGGTTCCAACGTATGTTCCTACTTCCACATAGGTGGGGCTGTAATAGGTCCAGTCCGAAGGGATATAATCGCGGTACAGGTCGGTAACTATAATACAGAACCTTTCGAACCACATGCCTATGTTTATTACTATAGACAGTATGAAGGTAATGTAAAGGTTGCGGCGGAATTTTTTTACCCAGAGCAACTGCGGCAATGCCATATTACATATAATGAGGGACCAGAATGCCCAGCCATATACGCCCTTGGCGTTATTCCACGACAGGTAAATAAAGCTTTCGTTGGGGTCGCCTGAATACCATGCCATAAAAAATTCGACAAAATAGGCTATTCCGACTACCGCACCCATGGTGAGCATTACCCTGTTCATGGTGTCTATATGCTGAATGGTGATGTATTCTTCGAGGTTGAGCACCTTTCTGCCTATAATAACAAGGGTAAGCACCATTGCCATTCCCGAAAAAATGGCTCCTGCAACAAAGTATGGCGGGTATATCGTGGAGTGCCAGCCCCGCACCACGCCGGTGGCAAAGTCGGAACTTACTATGGAGTGAACCGAAAATACAAGAGGCGTTGCTATTCCGGCAAGTACAAGGGATACCTCTTCGTAACGCTGCCAGTCTTTGGCCCTTCCGCTCCATCCGAAGCTTAACAGTTTGTAAAATAATTTCCTGCCTTTACTAACTGCCCTGTCGCGTATCATGGCAAAATCGGGTATCAGACCGAGGTACCAGAACACAAGCGACACGGTAAAGTATGTTGATATTGCGAACACATCCCACAGCAGGGGGGAGTTAAAATTCACCCACAGCGAACCGAACTGGTTGGGCAAGGGGAATACGAAGTAGGCGAGCCAGGGGCGACCCATGTGCAGCACCGGGAAGATGGCGGCGCACATTACCGCAAATATGGTCATGGCCTCGGCAGAACGGTTAATGGTAAGGCGCCAGCGTTGACGGAAAAGACAAAGTACTGCCGAAATAAGGGTTCCGGCGTGTCCTATTCCTATCCACCATACAAAATTGGTAATGTCCCAGCCCCAGAATATGGTACGGTTCAGCCCCCAGGTTCCTATTCCCCGGCCTACGCAATATGCCATGCACCATATACCCCATATCCAGGCAATAACCGACAGGGTGAGCAGCATCCACCAATATTTGTTTGCTTTGCCTTCCACAGGGCGTGCAACATCTTCGGTAATCTGGTGATATGTCTTTTTACCTAATAAAAGAGGCTCCCGGATGTTTGATTCGTAATGCGCCATTTTCGTTGATTATAGATTAAAATTTATTCGTCGTCGTTATAAGTTACTACTCAAGAATTGCTTTGTCCTTGTTCCGTATCTTGGTCATATAAAACACGTTCGGCTGTGTATCAAGATCGGCAAGCAGCAGGTACTGGCGCTCGTCGCTTATCAGTTTTGCCACCTTGCTTTCCTTGTCGTTCACGTTACCGAAAACCAAAGCTTCTGTCGGGCACGATTGTGCACAGGCGGGTTTTATGTCTCCGTCCTTTACCTCGCGGCTGTCCAGCTTGGCTTTCAGCTTACCGGCTTGTATGCGTTGCAGGCAGAAGGAGCATTTTTCCATAACCCCTCTGGAGCGCACTACCACATCCGGATTCAATACCATTCTGCCGAGCAGGTTTCCTTCCTGGGCGGGGTTCACATCTGTAAACTTTTCATCTCTGTAGTAGTTGAACCAGTTGAAACGGCGTACTTTATACGGGCAGTTGTTGGCGCAGTATTTGGTACCCACGCAACGGTTATATACCATTTGGTTTATTCCTTCGGAACTGTGGCTTGTAGCAATCACCGGACATACCGTTTCGCAGGGTGCGTGGTTACACTGCATGCACATTACAGGCTGGAACGCCACTTCGGGGTTGTCGTTCGACGGGGCCATCATGGCATACATCCGGTTCGATTCCGTAATGTCTTCCTTTTTGGCTTCTTCCATAGTCATGTCGCTGCTGTAATACCTGTCTATGCGTATCCAGTGCATCTCACGGGTTCTCAACACCTCATCCTTGCCAACCACCGGTATATTGTTTTCGGCATTGCAGCTTACCACGCAGCTACCGCAGCCTATGCAGGAATTAAGGTCGATGGCCAGTTTCCAGCGCAGGCCCAGATTGTCGGCGTTGTTAATCAGGTTCACCGGCGATTTTGAATCGTAATCGTCCCATAGGTTTACGTCTTTAAACGATTCCTTTTTGCCGAGCATCTCAATTTTTTCTTCTTCGTTGCCTGCTGCCGGGTTCTTAATGTATTCATCAAGCGTTGTTTCCTTAATGATATGCCTGCCGATCATGGTATGGTGCATCTGCGTACAGGCAAGGGGGTAAAGTTCATTGGCGGATGCTATCTGTGCGCCGGCCAGATTATATATGAAGTTATTGCCTTCAACTTGAAGTAATGGGAATACATTGGCTCCAATGCCGCTGCCTACCTTGCCGATACCCGTTCTGCCATAGCCGAGCGCTATACCAACGGTGCCCCTCGCCTGCCCCGGTTGCGGGAAGGCCGGCAGTTTAATTGTAATACCGCCTGTGGTAAGTGTAACTACTGAAGCATTGCTGTTATCGTCTTCCAGCATCATTAATCCCATATCCTTCATGTCGCCGGGGTTCATGGTGATGTAATTATCCCAGGTAACTTTCGAAATCGGGTCGGGCAGTTCCTGTAACCAGGGGTTGTTCGCCTGGCTGCCGTTGCCTATGGAAGTCTTTTCATATAATACCACTTCCCACTTGCCGCCTTTGCTGCCGGTGGAAATGCTGTTTGCGGCCTGGGCCAGCGTCATTGCAGCCGGGGCTTCGTCCTGAACCGGTGCTTTGGAATCTTTGTCGTTTTTGGTTTCCTTGCTCTTTTTGGTATCGGCATCAAGGGCAGGGGCAGTTGCGTTGTCAGCTTTTACAAATACTCCTTTCTGAAGGGTGCTGTTCCACTGTTCGGTGGTCAGATAGCCTCCGCCTTCATCGGGTTGTTGTGAGAGTATTTCATTTTTCCAGTGGTCAACAAGGTAGTTATAGTAATTGGTGTTTTCCATGCCCGCCCATTTCATCATGGATTCCTGTACAGGCCTTGTTCCTTCGTAACGGGGCTGGGCAAAGAGAGGATAAATTGCAGGCTGCATCAGGCTATATACGCCTTCGTACGGCATTGCATCTCCCCATGATTCGAGGTAATGGTTATCGGGGCAAAGATAGTCGGCAAGTGATGAGGTTTCATCGAAGCGGTCGGCAAAGGATATTTTACATGGCACTTTGCTCAAGCCGTCCTTAAAGTTTAATGAGGCAGGGGCGGTATAAACGGGGTTGGTGTTATAGGTAATCAGCACATCTACTTTCCCATCCTTCATTTCGTGCACCAGTTCGGCAAATTCTTCGTCGTTTCCGCCGCGCAGGTAACAGGGTTTGTCTATATTAATTATATCATTGTAATTGCCGAGGGCTTTGTTTATTTCATTTACCACAAGCTGTACGGCAGTATTGTTGGAGCCTGCCACCACTAGGCATTTGCCTTTATTGGCGCAAAGGTCGGCGGCGGCTTTGGCTATGGCATCGTCATAGGCGCTTACCGACGAGGGCAGGGTAGATATTCCAAGTTGTTTTGCAATGGCATTGTAAAGGTTTACGGCCACTATGCCTTCTTCCGAGGGTTTTATTTGTACGCGCCGGTCGGCGTTGGCTCCGCTCACACTCATTATACTTTCGAACTGAATGTGCTTGCTCATGCTCATTTTTTCGCGGCTTACCTTTCTGTTTTGCGCATACTGGGCTGCAAATTCAACGGGCGAGAGCCAGTTGGTAAGGAAATCGGCGGCTATGCTTACTATTACATTGGCCTTATCGAAATTATAGCAGGGTATTACGGCCTTGCCGAAGGTATTCCGGTTGGCCTCGCGCATACCGCTGAACGAGATGGCATCCCATGTAATATGTTTTGCCGTGGGATATTTTGCCGTAAACTCCTTCCCTATGGCATTGGATGAAGGGCTGATTATGGTTGAAGAAAGAATTCTGATGTTGCCGCCTTTGGCTGCTACATCGGCCAGTTTGGCTGTTATCTCGCGGTCCACATCGTCCCATTTGGCGGCTTTGCCTTTGATGTACGGGTTCTTAGCACGGGCTTCGTCATATAAAGAAAGCACCGAAGCCTGAACACGGGCATTGGTTCCTCCGCGGGTAAGCGGTGAATTGGTGTTGCCTTCTATCTTAATCGGACGTCCGTCGCGTGTTTTTACAAGTACGCTGCAATAATCATGTCCGTCGAAAAAGGTGGAGGCATACCAGTTATTGGTTCCCGGGGTTACATCTTCGGGTTTAATAACATAAGGAATGGTTTTTACCACCGGCGCTTCGCATGCGGCAAGCGATGCTGCTGCAATGCTGAATCCAAGATATTTGAGAAAATCGCGGCGGGAGGTGGTGGAATGGTTCAGTCCTTCCCTGCCTAAAAACTCGTCAACCGGAATATGTTCGGCGAACTCCTTATCCTTTGTTGCGATATAACCAGGGGTTTCATTCAGTTCTTCCATTCCCTTCCAATATTTTTTCTCTGAAGAACGTTTGATTACTTTCAGGTTTTGGGTATCCGGTTTTTCGTTCATAGTATATTGGAAATTTGAATTGCCTTTGGTTGTTAATTAAATTTTATGGATGTCGGTTTAATTATTAGTAATGGCATTTGCCGCATTCCAGTCCGCCCATATCGGCTTCGGTAATGGTTTTGCCCGGGTATTTTGTCATAAGCGCCTGATGGAGTTTTGCGTAATATCCGTTGCTGTCCATGTGCACGGGTGTTTGGCGGTGGCAGTCTATGCACCAGCCCATAGTAAGGGGTGCAAACTGCTGATCGGTGGTAAATGTTTCAACGGCGCCGTGGCATTTCTGGCACTGTAATTTGCCAACCACAACGTGCTGGGAATGGTTGAAATAGGCAAAATCGGGCAGGGAGTGCACCCTGTTCCATTCCACCGGGTGTGTAGGGTTGCTGTAGGCGCCTTTGGAAGCGTCCCAGCCTACGGCATAGTATATTTTGGAGATTTCCTTTTTGTATTCGGGGTTCGATCCTTGTATGCCCTTGTGGCAGTTCATGCACACGTTAAGCGTTGGTATGCCTGCCACTTTTCCTTTTTCGGCGCCGGAATGGCAGTATATGCAGGCTATTGAATTGGTTCCGGCATGTACCTGGTGAGAAAAATTTATGGGCTGCGAGGGGTGGTATCCGGGTGTAACGTCAATGCCCCAGAGGTATTCCCATCCATAAACAAGAAAGAGGGCTACCAGAAAAAGATTGATGCAGGCGGTGGCTACTTTATGCGTGGCAATCCAGTGTTTGGTGTCCTGCCAGAGGGTTCTGTCGGCCGGAGCGGCTACTCCTTTTAATTTATTAACGGCTCCCTGCAATGTTTTCCTTACCGAGCGAAGGACCAGCGAAAGGATAAGAAGGGTACCGATTACAATGAGCAGAATGATGGTGGTATGTGTTCCTTCGTCTTCATTATTAGCCGGGGTTGCGGCGGTGGCGCCTTGTGCGGCAGATGTGCTTGCTGTTTCTTCTTCCTTCGGAGGATTGGCCAAAAAGGCTATTACATCATCTATCTGGGCATCGGTAAGGGTTCCGTCGAAAACCGTCATGGATACCTTTCCGTTGTCGGCAAATATTTTCTGGGCATAGGTGTCCGTTTTTAATAAGGCTGCATTGTTCTTTATCCACTTGTGCATCCACTCGGCGGCCGGCTGCGGCACCCTTGATGTAACTCCTTCAAGGCCTGGCCCTACAATCTTGTTTGTTCCTGTACTGTGACATACCGCACAGTATTGTTTAAATATTTTGGATCCTGCCTCGGGGTTTCCTGCCGCATTGGAGTCTGCACTCACCGGCAACGAAGCGAACGTAAGGGCAACGACAAACGCCGCCACTAACAAACCGGGCAGCTTTTTGAAAAGGTTATTCATAAAGTGGGGAGTAAATTTTTCAATTTCGCCGCCAAAAGTAAAATAATTTCAAATTGAAAGTGCAAAAAAAAATAAAAGTCTTGATTTTATTTTCAAATTTTGGATTGCCATCGCCATTAAGCTTCCTTCCAT
>JABEUT010000057.1 GCA_013044305.1 Bacteroidia bacterium | reverse complement strand
GTTTACATCGATTAACACAGATAATTCCATAATGAATAAAAACGACAATTAAAAAGATATGAGTGAAAAGATAAATGGAATGAATATGCAGAAAGAGACGCTCCCCCTTCGAGGGGGGAGTAAGGAGCGGGGCAAAACGAATTGCGGCTTGGCGAGAAAAATATAAACCACAGATGACACAGATAATTCCATAATGAATAAAAACGACAATTAAAAAGATATGAGTGAAAAGATACAAGGAATGAATTTGCAGTATATTTGCTTGAAATCAGCTGTATCCTTGAAAAAGAAAATAGCCGGAATATTAGGAATTGTGGGTTTTGCGAGCGTTGTTGTAGCCGCAATCCATTTATATAAAGGGCAAATTGCCGGGGCATTAATATTTTCTGCAATAGCTGCCGCCTGCGGTTACTGCTATGCGTTCTTTACTCCCTCTAATCTGGGGGGAGTTATTGCTTTTCTTAGCCATGTAACCGGCATTATTGCACTGTATTATTCAGGCAGTTCTCTTTATTTCTCCATACCCTATATGATGCTGCCCTTTATAGCAATTATCTTACGCAATGTATTCCTGGAAAAGTTAGGTTATAACGTCGGACTGTGGATAGAGCCCCTTATTTTGTCGTCAGCTTTCATATTATACCTTGCAGAGGTAATTATGAATCATCAATTAGAGCCCGGAGTAAAAGCTTTCCCTCTCGTTTACTTCGCGGCTACCGGCTTAATTACTTATGAAATCCTTATTGATGGATTGAAAATGAATAATAAGGTTAAGACAGGCTTAGGAATGGCTAATGGAGAGATGGCTCCGGTATTTTGCCTTCAAAATGAAAATAATTCAACTGTTTGCCTTGCCGACTTTGCGGAAAAAAATAATATTCTGCTAATTTTTGTACGAGGCGAGTGGTGCCCTATGTGCCATATCATGTTGAGGACATATATGAAGGAAAGCGCAAAATTCAGGGCAAAAAATGTATTCCTGCTTGTTATAGGACCCGACCCCACGGGAGTAAATAAAAAAATGGCGCAGGACCTGAAACTCGATTTCCATATTTTATCGGACCCTGAACTAATGGTAAGCCACTCTTATCGCCTTAAAATAAAAGCCGGACACCTAGCCCATGCCTCAAAATATAATAAGGAAAAGGAAATTCCATTGCCTGCCTCATTTCTTATTGATAAAAATGGGATTATCCGCTACTGCTCCAATCCCGGGAAAATAGGCGAAATGATAAAACTGCCCGACATTTTTCCTGTGCTCAATTCCCTCGAGGCGGCCTCTCAATCAAAAGGATAAATTAAATGCATACAAAATGAATTGCGGATTATACATTATGGGAGGATTTTTGTCGGGGAATGCTTCACCGCCAATGTCAACAGGTATTCTTGATATTATTGCCGTAGCGGCAGTTGCTACAGGTATTCTTATCTGGCTGGTAAGGAAGTTAGTGAAGATGAACCAGAGAATTGCCGGATTCCAACATATATTCAATCATACCAACGACGCCCTGATGCTGATAGACATAGTGGATGGGAAAATCATTTATGCCAATCACGGCTCGGTAAAATTATTGGGCTATACGCTCGAAAACCTGTGTCAAAAAACAATTTTCGACCTTCATGAACGGGACCAACTGGCGCGCAGTTCCGAAATTATTGCCAGAGTTTACGAAGAGAAGGGTTTGATTTATTCCGACCTGCCTTTTGTGAGCGCTGCAGGAGAAAAAATAGCGGTGGAGTGCAGCGCCAGGGTCGAGGACTTTGAAGGCAAGCCGGTAATATTCATATCGGCGCGCGATATACGCGAACGGCTGAAAATGCAGGAACAGATAAAGGCGCAAAGCACCATTATTGAACAGAAAAACAAAGACCTGATAGACAGCATTACTTATGCCAAGAATATTCAAAGCGCCATATTGCCATCACTAACCGCTATGCAAAAGGCATTTAAGGATATGTTCGTTTTGTACATTCCTAAGGACATAGTAAGCGGCGATTTTTACTGGTACGCTTCCCTTCATACAACAAACAGCACCGATTTGGCAGCCGCAAATACGCCTATGGATATTGTAGCATCCGTAGATTGCACTGGGCATGGCGTTCCCGGAGCATTTATGAGTTTGGTGGGATATACTTTGCTGAATCAAACCGTGAATATGCCCGATGTGAATACCCCGGCTGATGTTATTGATTTCATGCACAGGGAACTTGTAAATACCCTTAATAAAAAGAAAGACGAAATAGTTATTAATGACGGTATGGACATGTCGGTTTGCGCCATAGACCAAGTTAACAATAAGTTGATATTTGCCGGCGCCAATCATGAACTTTTTCACGTGCGCAACGGGAAGCTGGAAATAATAAATGGCGACAAACAGGCAATAGGAATACAAAGCATTGAAAATTATAAACCCTATACCAACCATAGTCTTGATTTGCAAAAGGGTGATACAATTTACCTTTTTACCGACGGCTTTCAAGACCAGTTCGGCGGAGAAAAGAATAAAAAATACAGGGGTGCCAAACTAAGGGAATTCCTTATGGCGATACAGCATAAATCAATGCCGGAACAAAAGGAACTTCTTAAACAGGAATTTGATTCCTGGAAAGGTATTAATGAACAGGTAGACGATGTGCTGATAATAGGAATACGGCTATGAGCCAGGCTATCCGCGATGGTTCTTCTTCAGTTTCCGTCTCCCGTTTCACTTCGTAGCCGCAACTTCTCCAGTATCCTGTTCCTCACCTCCTGCTTCAGCCTTGGCACATCCTCGCTGGTCATTCCTGCCGTGGCAACAGGTTCGCACCAATCCGCCTTTAACACGCCCGGCTGCAGTTGTAATTTATTCGGAGGTGTAAAATACCCTGAATTGTATATTGCAAGGGCCGCAACCGGAAGCTGGGTTTCAATGGCAAGGCGGAAAGCCCCGTCCTTGAATTCAAGCAAAGGCTCTGTGCTGCGGTTGCGCGTTCCTTCCGGGTACAATACCACCGAAATCTTTTCCGTCATCAGCGAATCCTTCATTACCGCCATGCTTTTAATGCGGTCGGCCTTATCTTGCCTGTCCACTATTATGTAGAGGTTCTTCACTACGTAACCCAAAAGCGGTATCCGCGCAACTTCTGCCTTCGACAGGAAACGGAATGTGTTGCGGCAGGCAAGCGCAAATAATGGTATATCGAGCTGCGAACGGTGATTGCTTACAAACACATACACTTTTTCAGAATCAATTAAATCCTTGCCAGTTATGTCGGTCCGGATGAAGAAGAAGGTAAAAAGCAGCCTAGCCCAGAACCTGGACACCTTATGCGCCACTCTCGGGGCTCGATTCTTTCCCATAAAATTGAAGATGACCAGATAGCAGGGTATAACAATTATATGAGACAAAATAAAAACGATGATGGCATAAATACCAAACAATGCTTTTAGAAACTTTATTACCATTATCTCCTTTTTCATCCTGCTTATTTCAAAGGCCGGCAATGCAAATGTAAGCCTTCCTGCCTTTACTTGTTATTATTGTTCTTTGTACAGAGTGCTGAAACAGGAAAGGACCAACGATAGTATTGCCCGCTTAATTGAATGCACTGCGCAGTGTGAATTTGAATGCCCAGTTACCGTATGGAGTACTTAATGAATATGG
>JABEUT010000322.1 GCA_013044305.1 Bacteroidia bacterium | reverse complement strand
TCTCTGCAGCAATATTGCACTATCCTGTCCAGGTCGCCATCTTTCCAGTAGGCATCGCCTACCATGCTTCCGTCCATGTCCTGCTTGGGGCTTGGCAGGCCGAATATGAATGCCAGAAGGTTCAGTGAAGTATAGGCTTTATTGTCGCCGAACTTCCATAGTTCAAGCGTGTCGAGCAAGGCTACCTCCCAGGGCTTTTTGCCGGCGTTATCCAGTATGCCGGGTATGGGAAGTTTATTTATAAGCATGCGGCGGGCGATGTAGGGATAGTCAAATTCTTTTCCGTTATGTGCGCATAGCTGTATCGCCTTTTTGCGGAATTGGATGAACTGTTCAATAAAATCGGCAAAGCCCTTGAGTATTTTACTTTCGTCGTCGCCGTAAAAAGCGCGCACCTGAAAACTTTCCTTTTCAAAAAAACCGACCCCTATGCAAATTATTTTTCCGAATTCGGCGAACAGACCGCCCTGCTTCCAGGCTTCGGCAGGCGTTTCGCCTTCTTTAAGTCTTTTTTGCCTTACCATTTTTTCCTCCCACAACTGCTGCAGAGGCAAGGGAATTTCGTTGAAGGACGCCGTGGCAGGAGCTGTTTCAATATCGAGAAAAATGATACTTGATTTTTCGGGCCTGAAGTTTGCCATAATAGCGAATCGGTTTGCAGCCGGAGGCAGCTTATCGTTTTTTGTTCACGGCTCTTAACACAGTTCCAGCATTGGCCTGCGCCGTAGGCAGAATAACAATTTCACTTATATTCACATGGGCGGGTTGCGAAACGGCATAATATACGGCGTTGGCGATGTCGTCCGCTTTCAGGGGCTGAAAGCCTTTGTACACGGCTTTGGCTTTTTCCTTATCGCCATGGTAACGAACTATCGAAAACTCCGTTTCTGCCATCCCCGGGCAAATGCTTGTTGCCTTTATCCCATAAGGTAGCATGTCTATTCTCATGGCTTTTGTAAGGGCGTTTACCGCAAACTTGGTAGCGCAATACACGTTGCCGTTGGCATATACTTCCTTTCCGGCTATTGAGGCTATGTTTATGATGTGCCCTGTCTTGTTTTTTATCATCATGGGGGCTATCAGGCGTGTAACATATAGCAGGCCTTTTATATTTGTGTCAATCATCCGGTCCCAATCTTCAAAGTCGCCTTCCTGTATGGGGCTTATGCCGCTTGCAAGTCCTGCATTATTAACCAATACATCTATTTTTCGCCATTGAGGCGGAATGGAGCTAAGCTGCTTGCGCGTTTGTGAAAGGTTGCGAACGTCAAAGTTCAAACTCATAACCCTTACGCCATATTTTTTTTCAATTTGTTTACGGATGGACGAAAGCCTTTCTAGCCTTCTTCCAGTTATGATTAGGTGGTACCCTTTCTCTGCAAAGAGAATGGCTGTGGCTTCGCCGAAACCGGCTGTGGCGCCTGTTATTAACGCTATTTTTCCCATAATGCTGTAATATCTTAAGGCAAAAATATGAATATTGAGCCTGTGCGGCATAGAAAAGTGCCTTTATCGCGCTTTTTTAGTAACTTTGTAATTGACCTTCGATTACCCATGAGAACATTCCTGCTTATACCTGTCTTCCTCCAGTGTTTCGCTGCCGGTGCAATTGCCAAAACGCATGACATTGTTGCATACCTTAAAATGGCGTCTTTCAGAACGGCTTCGGGTAAAAATTATATGGAGACTTATTTGGATGTGAGCGGAAAAAGCCTCATCTTTAAAAAGGATTCTGCCGGTAAATGGCAGGGCGAGGTTAATGTCAAAGTGTTTTTTAAGAGAGGCGATACCATCATTGAGGCAAACAACTATAATTTGCATAGCCCCAGGCTGGATGACTCCGACAAAACGGTTGATTTTATTGATGTGCAGCGGTACGTGCTCCCGAAAGGAATATTCACTTTACAAATATCCATACAGGATATAAACAACCCTGCCGGCAAAGCAATTACCAGTAGCCAGAAGGTTTCGGTAGGATGGGATATGGACAGCGTATCTATTTCCGATGCAGAGTTCCTTGCCGCATACTCGCCTTCGGCCGAAACGGGGTTGGATTGCCGCAACGGATATAAACTGATTCCTTACGTGAACGATTACTATCCCGACGGCCATAACCAGATTGATTTTTATGCTGAAATATACAATACCTCAAAGGTGCTGGGGGCACATAAAAAGTTTGTGCTTAAATATTTCATCGAATCATACGATACCCACACCATGCTCAATAAATTCAGCAGCATAAGCATTAAAGATGCCGACACGGTAACCGCCTGCATCGGCGGATTCAACATTGCCAACCTGCCTTCGGGAAGATACCTGATGATAATTGAGGTATTGGACAATAAGAACAATTTAAGGGCCATGCGGTCATTCCCTTTTATCAGGCACAACAAATCCATGGACCTGAATTTGCAAACCCTTGCCCAGGTTAATACTTCCAGCACCTTTGTTCAAAAATTCACTTCCCCGGACTCTGTCTTCTGGTTTGTAAAGTTCCTCCTCCCCATATCGAATGTGGAAGAGCAGGGTTTTATAAATAATCTTGACACGCAAAAACTCGGAATAGAGCTTCTGAAACAGTTTTTCTATAATTTCTGGCAAAACCGATATCCAAACGATCCCGGGCAGGCATGGAGGAACTATTATGCCAAAGTACAGGATGTAAATAAGGAATACAGAGCAATGAACACAAAGGGTTTCCAAACCGACCGAGGCAGGGTGTATCTGAAATACGGAGCCCCGAATCAGAGGTTTAGATCGGATATGAACCCGAACACCTACCCATATGAAATATGGGAGTATTACCAGTTGAGTGACGGCGAAACGGATAGAAAATTCGTTTTTTACGATCCCGATCTGGTTACCAACAATTACCTGTTACTATACTCCAATGCCATGGGTGAGATACAGAACCGCCGCTGGCAGCAGATACTGCAAAGCCGCAGCGAATATGGCAGATCGAGCGAAGGCGATATTGATAACAACTCAACACCAGACCCCTTCGGCGAGTTCACGCAGGACCAGTTCAGCAACCCCCACTGATTACAATTCTTTTATTAGTTTACCTTTGCCTGAATAAACTCCGGACAGAGATTTTTATCCCGTCAAGGCATTTTAGCGGAGTAAAACAAATCGTAAATCAAAGTGGCTAAGGCGCGCATAGCAATTGTAATACTGAACTGGAACGGCAGGGCCCTGCTCGAAAAGTACCTGCCCTATGTTGCTCTGCACAATGAAACCTTTGCCGATATCATTGTAGCCGATAATGCCTCCGGCGACGATTCTGTAGCATTCCTCAAAAAAAATTATCCGGCAATCCGGATTATTCAGAACCCAAGGAACGGAGGTTTTGCCGAAGGCTATAACACCGCGCTCCGGCACATAAGTTACGAATATTATGTATTGCTTAACTCCGATATTGAAGTAACGCCGGGCTGGCTGCCGCCCGCTTTAGATGTACTTGACAGGAATAAGGATGTGGCCGCCGTTCAACCAAAAATAAAGTCTTACAGCCAGCCTGCTCTCTTTGAATATGCAGGCGCCGCAGGCGGCTTTATCGACAGGCTGGGTTACCCGTTCTGCAGGGGAAGGATCTTCGATACCATAGAGGAAGACCGCGGACAATATAACAGAAGCACCGAAATTTTTTGGGCAAGCGGGGCAAGTCTGTTCGTAAGGGCGGAAGTGTTCCATGAATTAGGCGGGTTCGACGAAGACCTTTTTTCACACCAGGAAGAGATTGACCTTTGCTGGAGGATGAAACTGAAAGGATACAAAATTATGTACTGTCCAGATTCCGAAGTACGGCATTTCGGAGGAGGGATGCTGCCCAAATCAAATCCTTTCAAAACCTATCTGAATTTCAGGAACAATCTAATTATACTCACCAAGAACCATCCGGCAAAAGGTATGAAGCGTAAACTATTCCTGCGCCTTATACTTGACGGATTGGCGGCTTTCCGCTTCCTTATTTGCGGTAACCTGAACGATACTGCCGCCATTGCAAAGGCGCATTTTTATTTTTATAAAAGCATTTCCAAAACCCTTGCAAAACGGAACGCTGTACAGGGGCAGGTTTTTAATGCTGATATTTCATGCGTTTACCGCAAAAGTATTGTCTGGAAATATTTTATAGAAGGTAAACGACTGTTTTCGCAGCTGAAGGGCTCGGATTTTTCGGGAGGTGAAGTGAAATAACTCCTTGTGGCGCTTACTTTCAGCGGCAAAATCAAAATGCACGCTGCTATTTATTCATTATCAGCTGGGCTTCCTTCAGGCTTATCCTTTTCTCACCGGAATAGGCAACGATGAAAGACTGCGGAAAACCACCCTTGATGAGTTCCTGTTTCAGCATGCTGGCAGAAGTATAATCAGCATAGCTACCGAGCGTATAGGTGGTTACGCCGTTGTTTTCCTTATGCGTCTGCAGCCCCTGTCCGGATATTTTAAGAAGGTTATTTGCCATATCAACAGGTATTTGTCCGGAATATGCTCCAACCTGAACTTTAAAAACTACCTTGCCGGAGCTGTCGTTCGGGGCAGGAGTTATTGCCGCCGCCGTCGTATTTTCAGCCTTTACGGTATTATTAGCATTGTTATTTGTGTTACTCAAGGGCATACGGTCGAGATCTGTATTTTGCGGTACTGCGGCCGAACCTTTGCTTAATAATTCGCCTGCCTTAGCAATGTCTATGCGGTCGCCGTTATAATATGCCACTACAAAGGCGTCCTTAGCCGGGGTGCGGCTGATGATGGATTGTCTGGCGTCAGCGGCCTTTGTCGCGCTGCTGTATATTCCGCAGTTGTATCGTATAAATCCGTTAGGCGTAAAGTATGAAAACAATGGCGCAAGATGGTACAGCCTTGCAGCAGGTACCTTGTGCTGGAATGCTCCCACCTGAACTGTGTAAAACAAGCCTTGTACAGATTTTACAGAGATTGCAGCTGCAGCATCGGGCGTTGTTCCGCCTGCGCCGGTATTTTCAATGGCATTGTTATGGACAGGCGGAGTGTTCTCTGCTGCAATTTGACTGCCTCCGTTCGCTGCCTGACCACCTGCCTGGTTAAGCGGTATGCGCCTGCCGTTGAGGAAAGCCACCACAAAGGCATCGCGGTAACCCAGTTGATGAATCTTATCCTGCGCATCTCTGGCGCCGTTGTATTCCTTGAACAGGCCTGCAGTGTAGCGGGTAAGCCCCGATGCCGTTCTCTCTCCAGAAATAGGATTCAATCCCTTAAAAAGATTTTGCGGAATCGGGTTGCGGAACGCCCCGACCTGAACTTTATAGATGAGACCGGAAGGCAATGGGGCATCAACAGGAATCGGTTTTGCCGCTGAATAAGGCGAAGAGCGCAACTCGCCGAATACGTCTGCGGACAAGGAAGCCGTGGTTGGGTTGCTTCCCGTGTTGTCCTCTGCGTTACCGTTCGCAACAGTATTGGCGCCAGCGCCTGAATTGACGTTTACTGCAGAATTGTTATTGGCAGCAGCGTCGCTGATGTTATTTTGCCTGTTCTGTTCATTGGCTCCGCCTCCCGTGGCTGTAATGTTGCCGGAGGCCTGATTGTTATTGGCATTTTCTTGCGCGTTGTTATTCAGGTGCAGGTTGCCGCCAGTTGTTTGTGCGTCCTGATTGTTTGCTGCAACCCCGCCAGTGGCTGTAGCCTTGTTGCTGTTAGCCCCTTGCGGGTTCTGGCTGGCATTTGAAGCATTGGTAACGGCGCCGTTGCTGGAAGCCTGTGTGCCGTTGCTGTTCTCCTGAACCTGCGTATTGACGCTTGTGGTTTGTGTATTCTGGTTGTTTGCGGCAACCGCCCCGTTACCTGCCGGTTGGTTGTTGTTGGCTCCATTCGGGTTTTGGGTATTTGAGGTATTGTTACTTGCGGCGCTGTTATTTGGTGATTGCGTACCACTGCTGTTTGCCTGAACCTGCGAACCGCCGGCCTCGTTTCCGTTTGCTGCGTCATTGGTGCCATTTGCTGTCTGGCTACCCGCTCCGTTGATTTGATTCTGCAATCCTGATTCATTACCATTTTGATTTATATTGGCGGCAATGGTAGGCGGCTGCGACCCTACAAAGAAGGCGGAGGAAGGCAAATGAAGCGTGGTGGCGCTCTG
>JABEUT010000056.1 GCA_013044305.1 Bacteroidia bacterium | reverse complement strand
TCGTTCTTCCGCATGAACTCAAGTACGGCGCGTGCCTGATCGTCGCTCAAATTCTGGCTTGGCATCCGCGAGGTGCAAACTACCAGCAGCTGCTGCGCAACCAAATCGCTGTCGAGCATCATGTTGGTGTTGGTAATAAAATTCATTATCCATTCCGGTGTTCTTCTGTCGGTAACTCCTTTCCAGCCCGGTCCTACCAGCTTTTCGGAAGTTAGTTTATGACAGGCAAAGCACTTGGATGTATAGATGCTGTTACCTCTTGCCACCATGCTGTCGTCCAGCGGATGGGTAAGATGCACATCGGTAAATTTGCCAATACCCTTATCCGAACCTTTTGATGCGGTTGGCGCAACGGTTGCCGAAGGGCTTCCTGCGGCAGGGGCAGTGGAATCGGCAGATGATTTGGCGCCCTGCTGGCTGCCTGAATTACAGGATGCCAGGGCTAAGAATATAACTGATGCTGTAAGGATGGATGATATACGTTTCATAGGTGATTGGGTGTTTTAGATGTAATAAATTGAACGGTTCTATTTTCCAGGCTTGGCCAGGGTTCTCATATAATTTACCACCTGCCACCTCTGTGTTACCGAAAGGGTGCCCGAATAACTCGCCATAGGGGGCCTTCCGGTGCTTAGCTTCCAAAAAATGGCTCCGTCGGTCTGGCTCTGAAATTTGGCAGAGGTGTGGTCTGCCGGCTTGGGGTTAAGCCCGGCCGCTGCAACACCGTTGCCCTTGCCCTTTTCACCATGGCAGGGTACGCAGTATGAGGCATATATCTTCTTGCCTTCTGCCACCGCCTGTGCGGTGCCCTTAGTCTTAAACGGGTTCTTAATAGTATCTGCCGATTTAGGAGCCACCCAGGGCCCCGGCGCCATTACCCTCTTGCTTTCGCTAGTTGTAGACATTAGCAGTGCGCTGCCGCCGGCAAGGCACAGGATGCTTACTGCGTTTTTCAAAATTTGTGCTCTCATTTCTTTAAATTATTACGCAAAATTATAAAAACTTTTATGAAGGATTCCTATAAATTCATTTTACGATACAAATATGAACCCGCTCAAAAGGCACCGGACTGATTAAAATCATTTTTTTAAATGTTTTTTCGCACAAACCTATTATCTCGCCGGCACATCCCCTTTTGATTTGAACGTCCTTCTTACTGGTTAACAATCGCTTAAATGCCCCCATTTAATGAATGGTTCATTGCTTTTCCGGCATCCGGAATTTTTCTCATCCCCTGTCGAATTCTGCTTCCCGAAATATTATTTTATGGTAGTTTTGGGCCAAATTTAATTATTGAAAAACGCAATGGCTAAAAGTCTTTTCTGGAAATATCTCACCCTTGTAAACTTATGTGTGGTGGCAGGTTTAGGGCTGCTTTTAAGGTCCAAAGCAATTTTCGATATGCCCTGGATCGATTACAACCGCCTGGTGGATACCCACGGGCATTTTGCATTCACAGGCTGGGTTACCCTTGCACTTTCCTCGCTGATGGTATATGAACTGCCGGGAGCACTCTATACTAAAAAAATATACAGGCTATTGCTGGGCTCCATCTTTTTGTGCAGTTGGGCGGCCCTGTTCACCAATCCTTTTGGCATAACCAAAAACATTTCGGAATATATTTCAATCATCCTTATATTGGTTAACTATGTTTTTACATTCGTGTTTATCAGTGATATTCGAAAGACCGACAGCAGCAAAACCGTAAAACTTCTTGCAAGTTCTGCTTTCATCAGCTCGGCGCTTTCATCAGTGGGCATTTGGATGCTTACCTACCTTTTCGCATCCAAGTCGCTGAATGCAATGCTATACCGCGATGCCCTCTTTGGTTACCTCCATTTGCAGTACAACGGCTTTTTCACGCTTGCCGTTTTCGCTATTATCTTTAATAGAATCGGTAACCCAGCCATGCAAACTTGCGGTAAACAAACGCACCGTTTTGCGCTGCTGCTTGTTTCCTCTGTCATTCCTTCCATGTTCATCACCTTTCTGTGGCACGAAACCAGTTTCATTTTCCGCCTCCTGTCGGTTATTGGGGCTGCAATGCTTCTGTTAACTTTCATCTGGTTCATTCTTGCGGCGCTTCAGCTTGCCGGTGAATTCAACAGGGTAAAAAAGGGACTGCGCTACGTGATCATCCTTTCCATAAGCGCATTTATGGTGAAGATACTCTTGCAGAGCCTTACCGTATTTGATCCGGTAAATATTATGGTATTCGGCAACAGGTCTCTTATCATGTGCTTCCTTCATCTGGTTTTTCTCGGTTTTGTAACCCTGTTCATTATTTCATATTATGCCCAAAGCGGATTTTTGAACTTCAATATTAGCTTTACGCGGGTAGCCATTGCGGTGTTTTCCGTTGCGGTGGCTGTGAACGAAATACTACTGCTGGTGCAGGGATTCGGCACCATATTGCTTACCGGTAGTGCGGCTTTCAACTGGTATTTGTGGTATGCAGGCATATTGCTTGTGCTGGGCGCGGCGCTTGTTACAGTTGCCGCCATCAGGTCGGGGCGTTATGCAGTTGAGCAGCCCGCTGACAGTAGCTTCAAAAACGGGCAGCAATAAAAATCCTTTTAAATGGGTAGAATACCGGTCTGGCAGGAAATTTTTCGCGAAGCGTTTTCCTGTACTCATCCATAAAAAGATTATGTAACGTGCCGGGGAGCTTGTCCATATATGGCACAAGGGCAGTACCCGATACCCATTCTGCAAGAGCATCCGCATTGGCAAGTACATGCGGAAAAACTTTTTCGAATACATTTATGGCAATGCCCTTTTGATTATATAAGAGTGTTGCGTACTCCTCTGTTGTTAATACAGGCGATGTTCTTGTCCAGCCGTCCAATGCCGACTTAAAAGGCTCCCGCAAGGCTATTTGTCTGATTGCCGTATGGGTATAATGATTGTGGTTGGATGGCATTTGTATGGCAAGCTGTCCTCCGGTTTTTACAAGCGAAATAATTCCTGGTAGTAGCGCGCGATGGTCATCCACCCATTGCAGGGCTGCATTTGAAAAAACTATATCCCATTGATTGCCGGACCTTATTATTTCCTGAATGGTTGTATGTTTGAAAGTAAGCCTGTCGCATTCATAGGCCGAGGCCTCCGCGAGCATTTCCGGCGACGAATCTATGCCTAAAACAACCGAACCGGGTATTGTTCTGCACAACTCGCCGGTCAGTTCGCCTGTTCCGCATCCCAGGTCTATTACTTCAGCGCCTTTATAAGGATGTAGCAGCTTAAGCAAATCGTAAAACGGTGCGGCACGCTCCGACTTGAACTTATTATATATTCCGGCATTCCAGGGCATATTCGTTAATATCTTTTTATTTGCTTTCTCTGGTTCTTTCCCATATTGTCATGCTGTATGATCCTTTAAATACCCCTTAACAGTTTCTCGCCTAACCACCATCTGGGTTTATGCCAGGGATGCAGTTGAAAGCGTTCCAGGGTGTATTTTTTTATATGCTCCACTGCTTCCTTAATATCATCTGTGAATAGAAACAATCCAATGTCCTCTTCTTTTATCGTGCCTTCTTTTATCAATGAGAGCAGGTGTTCATATAGTTCCTTGTGGAACTGCCTTCCGATAAGCACCACAGGAAATTTTTTCATTTTCCCGGTTTGTATCAGGGTGATGGATTCAAAAAATTCATCAAGCGTTCCGTAGCCCCCTGGCATCACCACAAAGGCGTATGAATATTTTGTAAGCAGCACCTTCCTCACGAAAAAATAATTGATGCTCACCCATTGGTCAAGATAGCGGTTGGGTATCTGTTCGGCAGGGAGCACGATATTGCAACCCGCCGAAAGCCCTCCGGCTTTTTTTGCCCCGCGGTTGGCTGCCTCCATGATTCCAGGCCCTCCGCCTGTCATCACCGTATAGCCCAATTCCGAAAGTTGCCCGCCTATTTCTTCAGCCATTTTGTAATACTTATGTTCCTCTGTAAATCGGGCCGAACCAAAAACGGTAACACATGGACCTAGAAAATGAAACTTACGGAACCCTTTTACAAATTCCACAAGCACTTTCAACATAAATACTCCTTCTTTTCTTCTTGCCTGCGGCCCTTCCAGAAAAACATGTTCCTCTTTTTTAAGTGTTGTGTCCATAAATCAAGGTGGGTGAAATTTTCTGCTTTCAAATATAATCACTAATATATGAAATATACCCAATGCCGCAAACTTGATCGGCTAAAGGTTCATCAGTTGCTGCGGATTACCGGTTCGCATTTTGCACACCTTCGCTTCTTTTCAAATATAAAATTATTTCGTCCGGCACAAAGTTACCGCCTTTGGAATATAGCTCTGCAAATTTTCGCGTATTCGCAACATCGCCTGTTTTATAATAACAGATCATCAGGTTTCTCTGAATTTCGACATCACCGGGGCTGATGCTGAAGGCCCTGTTCAAATATCCTATGGCGGCCACAATTTTCCCTTTATTAAAAAACGAGATGGCAAGCCACTTCATAGCCGCGAGGTTGCGAACATCTGTTCGCAGCAATTTTATGAGCCTCGTCCTTCCTGCTGCGGTGTCGCCGCTCTTCAAACTTATTACCCCGAGGGCTGTAAGGGCGAAGGTGTTTGCCGAATCAAGCGCCAGCGTCTTTTCATACCAAAAACTTGCTTTGGCTGTATCATGCACTCCGTTCAGGTAAGCATCTGCAATGCCAACGGCTGCCGGAACCAATGACGAATCTATGCCGAGTGTTTTATCGAACCATATAACAGCATCGGGGGCATCGTTCATGTCCTTCATATAAATGTCGGCTATTTTTCCCGATGTCTGCGCATCGGCTTCATAGCGGAAACTCATTTTATACGCTTCAACCGCTTCGGCGTATTTCTTTTCATCTGTCATTACCTCGGCATAATTTTTGTATGCAAGCGACGACTGCGGTGAATAAGCTATAGCCCTGCTGAAGAATGGTACTGCACCGGCATACGAACGTTCGTATATCAGAGTTGTCGCCATGAGCATAAGTGCCACGAAGGCGAAACAGTATTTTATCACAGGCTTGCGTATATTTATCCGGTTGCCCCCCGCCAGTTCAGCTAAAAATATCAGCATGCCGGGTAAAGGCAGGTAAAGCCTGTGTTCAAAGGCATAAAAAGGTTCGGCGGGATTTAATTGAATAAGGGCGGGAAGGAGGAAAATAAAGAACCAGAACAAACCGAATAAAGCTATAGTGGAATACCTCTTTTTTACCACTGCAACCATAAACAGGAGTAAGGCTATTATAGCTCCCAATATAAAATGAGCGTCGCTTCTCGCAGGCACGGGACTCAACCTGTAGGGGATAAATATTTTTTCGATGTATTCAAAAATCAAAAGCCCGTTTGCAACGATTGATTTTAAAACCGCGCCTGTCAGGCCGTGCTCATCGTGGCCTGCGGCATGGCGATATGCGGCAAACCAAAGAATACAAACACCGGCCCAGCCTGCAAACAAAGGCAAAGCAAGTCCTACCCTGTCGCCTGCCTTCGGGAGGGCTTTACGCTCACGTTTCCTTACCAAATAAAAGTATAGAAGGCATACTGGAATTATCCCAACGGTTATTTCCTTCGAAAAAAGCGCACCTGCAAGGGTAAACAAATGAATAAGTATAAACTTTCTGCGGGTTATGGTTCTATCCGCTATTATTTTAATAAAGAATGTGACTGATATAATTGAGAACAGCGCCGCCAACTGGTCGCCAATGCCCCCTATCCACACTACACCTTCGGTGAGCAGTGGGTGTATACAATATAGCAGCGTAAACAGAAAAGATACGGTAACGTTATATTTTAATGCACGGAGCAGGCTGAACAGGGCTAACGAAACCCCTAAATGCAGCAGGAGGCCTGTAAGATGATAGACACCTGGACTTCCCGCCGCAACAATATTACACAAAGCGTAAACAACATTTTGCAGGGGACGGTAATACACATCGCTGTATGTAAACCTGCTGCCCAGCACCCAGAAAACGGTATGGCTGAAAAATGCGGGAATGTTGGTGAGCTTTAATAAAGGAATGCCCCATTGCACAAACCCATAATCGTCGAAATGAACCAGCCCGAAAGCTAGGCATTGCCCGTAAACTACCAAAACCGCCGCAACTACCATCATCCGGCAAAAGACAGGGCTTTCCAATACGCGTTGCGGCAGGCGCCCCTTGTCAGATGGTATTGTCCTGTTGCTTTTCATCAATTATTTGCATGAAGCAAAGATAAAGCAATACACTAACCTAAGCGCCGAACCGGCTGTATTTGAGTTAACCGCCGGAATGTAAGATTTGCATCCTCCGCTAATTTTCGGATATGTTCCCAGGTAAAAATTCCTGAATATTCATCCGAAGGAGATCTTTATCATGTTTCCCCCAACCCTTGACGATTAAATTTGACCCGAATTTTGTAACCTTCACATTATGTTTGACGTATAATTATATCCAAACTG
>JABEUT010000055.1 GCA_013044305.1 Bacteroidia bacterium | reverse complement strand
AGCAGTTCAAAGTATTTTACTATATCGTTTCCGGCCTGAAAGGGCTGGGCGGCCAGTATTTCGAATTGGCTGTTCACCAGCTTATGTACAAGATTAAGGTATGCGGTTACCCTTTTTGCGCGAAAATCGTCTTCATCTTCGGTGATTAGGGTATAGGGTTCGCCCGATTCCGAACTGTGAAATTTACGCATCTGTTCCACCAGTTCGTCTTCGCCTAAAGATATAACCGACGATATGCCGTACCGTGCCACCTTAAGCGGACAGTCCATAGTGTAACCCAAACCCATAACAGGTACATGAAAAGTATGCAAATCAGCTTTAGCCATAATCTTACTTTGAAGCGTAACTGCAAAATCCGATACCGTTTAAGGCGGGGTCGGGCGGGTGCGTTGCAATTTCTTAATTTTTCCGCAAATTAACCTTTTGCCAAACGCGTAGAGTTAGCTTTTAACAAAAATACGAATTTTTTTATCAACACAAATTCAGAAAATACAGAATTGGGGAAATAATTTCTGTTTCAAAGTTCACTTTCATGCGCCACGGCATGTATTCCTTTATCCGGTTCAGGATTATTATTTGAAGCAATAACGGGCTTGGCCATAGGCCCAAAAATTGTATTTATGAAGCAGGTAATTTTGCTGGTATGCTGGTCTTTATTTATAAATTTAACAATATTTTACAGTTTTTACGGTTTGCTTTTGTAGCTTTGCACCCTAAAAAAAACAGGATTCCTGCCCGGCTGTAATCTTTTGCAGAATTTTTTGCAGCATGAACAGGCAGGGAGTTGTTGTGTATGGTAGTTATTACATGAAGGCAACTTATAGTGACAGTAAAACCGGAACGGATTGATTATTGAATGAATACAGCAGAGATAGATAAAACGCGCATACCGGAACATATAGCCGTAATAATGGACGGCAACGGAAGGTGGGCGAAACAAAAGGGCAAATCGAGGCTGTTCGGTCATAAGAACGGGGTTAGGGCTGTGCGCGAAACAATTGAAGCGGCGGCAGAACTGGGCGTTAAATACCTTACGCTGTACGCATTCAGCACCGAAAACTGGAACCGCCCCAAAGCAGAGGTGAGCGGGCTGATGGAGCTTCTTGTAATTACCATAAACAAGGAGATTAAAACCCTGATGGAGAACAATATAGCCCTTAAAGCCATAGGTGATCTGCACAGCCTGCCGGAGCGGTGCTATAAGGAACTGATGCGCGCCATTCGCGAAACCGCCGGAAACAGCAAAATGACATTAATACTTGCACTAAGTTACAGCAGCAAGTGGGAACTGGTGAATGCAGCCAATAACCTGGCCCGCGATGTGAAGTCGGGCAAGGTAATACCGGGCGAAATAACCGAGGATACCATAAACAGCTACCTGCCCGCCTCGGCATTTCCCGACCCCGAACTGCTGATACGCACAAGCGGAGAACATAGGATAAGCAACTTTCTGCTATGGCAGATAGCTTATGCCGAACTTTATTTTACAGACAAGCTCTGGCCCGACTTCCGGAAGGATGATTTTTGCCATGCCATAGCCGATTATCAGAAGCGCGAACGCCGGTTTGGCAAAACAAGCGAACAACTCGTTAATTCAGAAAATTGATAATGGACAAGTACCTAAGTACCGCACCGGCCGGGACATCGAAAAGCATTAAACGGAGCAATAGACATCGTTGCAACTCATCGGCTCACATGCCTGCCTTCAGGGTGATATACTGCGGTATAGCGCTGCTGCTGCTGATTTCCGGGGCATCAACAAAGGTGCTGGCACAGCTTAAAATCGGGGGCGACACTACAGGTAAAATAGACTATGCCAACCCGAAGGAATATATAATAGCCGAAATAAACGTTACCGGAGCCGAACACATGGATCAAAACGTACTTAAGCTCATATCGGGCCTTTCGGTTGGAGATAAGCTTGAAGTGCCCGGCGACAAGATAACAGATGCTATTAAGAATATCTGGAAGCAGGGGCTTTTTGAAGACGTGAAAATTTATGCCACTAAAATCGAGGGAGATAAGATATACCTTGAAATAGAAGTATCGGAACGCCCGCGCCTGTCAAAGTTCACCTTCCGCGGGCTTACCAAAGGCGAAGCCAACGACATTCGCGACAAAATTAAACTCACCAAAGGCAAAGTAGTTACCGACTACCTGCTTGCAGACATTAAGGAGAAGATAAACGACTATTTTCATGGCGATGGCTATTCCGATGCCACGGTTAACATTACTGAAAAACCAGACAGTTCGCTCCCCAACTCCGTAGTGCTGTATATAAATGTAAAGCGGGGAGCGAAAATAAAAATACAGGATATTATTTTTCATGGCAATACTGTTCTTACAGCTGCCCAGCTAAGGCGCGCAATGAAGGAGACCAAAGAGAAGAGACTGTATAACATATTCCACAGTTCAAAACTGATACCCGACGATTACAGAGACGATAAGCAAAAAATAATTGCCAAATACAACGCCAAAGGATACCGCGACGCCAAAATATTAAAAGACACCATTTATAAGAACCCGGTGGTTCCAAACCGCATCAATATTGAAATAACCTTATCCGAAGGCAGCAAATACTACTTCGGCAACATAAGCTGGATAGGAAATGCAAAGTATTCTGCAAAGGTACTTTCCAACATACTTGGAATAAAAAAGGGCGATGTTTATAACTCGGAACTGCTTAACCAGCGCCTGACCCTCAACCCAACCGGTATTGACGTTAGCTCCCTGTATATGGACAACGGATATCTTTTCTTTCAGGTAACTCCTGTAGAGGTGGATGTGCATAACGATACAATAGATCTGGAAATACACGTAACCGAAGGAAGCCAGGCGCGGGTAAATAATGTAACCGTTACAGGCAACGACAAAACCAACGATAAGATTATTTACCGCCAGATACGCACGCAACCCGGCGACCTGTTCAGGCGCTCCGATGTAATGCGCACCGAAAGGGAGCTTGCGCAGTTGGGATATTTCGATCCGGAAAAGATGAATGTTGTGCCTACCCCCAATCCCGAAAACGGAACGGTGGATATTGCCTATATGGTAACCGAAAAATCTAACGACCAGATTTCGCTCTCCGGCGGATGGGGCGGAGGCTTCGGGCTGATAGGAACTTTGGGGCTTACGCTGAACAACTTTTCGGTGGCCAATTGTTTCCAGAAAGGAGCCTGGCGGCCGCTGCCTACCGGCGACGGGCAGGTGATAAGCGTGCAGTTCCAGTCGAACGGCTTGCCCTATCAGGCGCTCAACCTATCCTTCACCCAGCCGTGGGTGGGCGGTAAGCACCCCAATTCATTAAGCGTAAGCGGGTACTCCACCACAGAAAGCAACGGACTGCCATTTGGCGATGCAGGAAGGGAGTTTATAAATATCAAGCAATTGTCGGTAGGGTTCGGGGTTCCGTTAAAATTCCCCGACGACTACTTTATGCTCACACAGTCAATTAACTTTCAATATTATACCGTTTACAACTACGGAATTCTGTTTCCGCTGTTTGCCAACGGCGACGCAAAAAGCATAAGTTACAAGATTACCCTTATGCGCAACTCGGTTGACCGGCCGATTTTTGAAACTTCGGGTTCCAACCTGAAAATTTCTGCCGAATTAACGCCGCCCTGGTCGCAGCTTGGGCATGCTCTTTTTGCAAAAAGCGATAACTACACCAATCTTTCTCCCAACCAGAAGTATGGCTGGCTGGAGTTTCAAAAGTATAAATTCACCGATGCCTGGTTCACCAAGATCACCAATTTTAAAGATCATCAGGACCACAAGGCGCATAACCTTGTTCTGTATACCAAGGTAGGATTCGGCATAATGGGATATTATAACCCTACAATAGCCGACTGCCCGTTCAACCGCTTTTACATGGGTGGCGGCGGTCTTACCGGATATTCAATTCTGGACGGCCGGGAAATAATCGCCTTGCGAGGTTACGACGACGCCTCGCTGTCGCCCCTCGATGGTGCGGTTTCCTGCGTTAAATATACCATGGAGATGCGGTATCCCATTTCGCTGAACGATCAGGCAACGGTTTGGGTTCTCGCCTTTCTGGATGCCGGCAATTCCTGGGCGGGTGTCAGGCAATTCAACCCATTCTCCTTATACAGGGCTGTTGGTCCGGGCGTACGGGTATCATTGCCCATGTTCGGCCTTCTGGGCTTCGATTACGGGTTCAGGCTTGATAATGTACCGGGCAATCTTGCCATGCCGAGAGGGCAGTTTGTATTTACCATTGGCAAGGATCTGGGTGAATTGTAATCCGGATTCGGCGCTGCCTTAAAAAGCCAAAGAAAATTGATTAGTCAGTAAAGAATGCAGGCAAATAAATGCCCCATTACTTTTTCCTGTTTTATTGGCAAGGACAAGAGTAGAAAAAGTAGTACATTTGCTGTATTCACAGAGGCAATTGAAAAAAAGAGTGTAATTTAGCTATCCCTGCAGCAAAGAGAAACGGGGATATAAAACCGGTTCGGGGCGAATAGATGGTAATGAATACAAAAGACACGGCAGACAACTGGGACTTAGTTATAAAACCTAAAACCAAATGGTATCAACTGGATTTAGCTGCAATATGGAGTTACCGCGATTTGCTGATGTTATTCGTACGGCGCGATTTTGTTTCGGTATATAAGCAAACCCTGCTCGGACCACTCTGGTACATTATTCAACCTGTGCTTACTACTCTTACCTTTACCGTTATCTTCAGCGGAATAGCCAAAATCAGCACCAATGGAATACCGCCTGTTCTGTTTTACTTGAGCGGTATTACGCTATGGACATATTTTTCCGACTGCCTGAACCGTACTTCGAATACTTTCATTTCAAATTCAGGCATATTCGGCAAGGTGTACTTCCCGCGTTTGGTGGCGCCACTTTCCGTATTGGTTTCAAACCTTATTAAGCTCGGCATACAAATGGTTCTTTTCTTAACAATATGGTGCTACTATCTTATTAAAGGCGCCTCACTGGCGCCTCATTATTATATGCTTATATTCATCCCATTGCTTGTTATTATTATGGCCGGACTGGGTCTGGGGTTCGGAATACTTATTTCGTCGCTTACAACTAAGTACCGCGATCTCACCTTTTTGGTGGGTTTCGGCACGCAACTGGCAATGTATGCCAGCCCCATCATTTACCCTTTATCGTCAATTCACAATATTCGGTACAGGCATATATTAATGCTTAACCCGGTTACTTCCATTATTGAAACCTTCAAATACATATTCCTAGGAAATGGTATTTTAAGTTGGCATGCCCTGCTGTACAGCGTGGTATTTATGGTATTACTGCTATTAGCTGCAGTTGTTGTTTTTAATAAAGTGGAAAAATCATTTATGGATACTGTATAAACTGGGTAATGAGCGAAACAGTAATAGAAGTGGCGGGTGTTGGAAAGCAATACCGTTTGGGGCAGGTAGGTACCGGCACCATCAGTCATGATTTAAACCGGTTTTGGGCAAAAATCAAGGGCAAAGAAGATCCCTATCTTAAAATTGCTGAAGTAAATGACCACCGGCAAAAAAGTGAAAATGGCTGGGTATGGGCGCTGAAGGATATCAGCTTTGATGTTAAGCGAGGCGAAGTGCTGGGAATAATCGGGAAGAACGGCGCAGGGAAATCCACGCTTTTCAAACTAATTTCAAGGGTAACGAGCCCAACTGTTGGAACTATAAGCGCGAAGGGCAGAATAGCTTCATTACTGGAAGTAGGCACAGGTTTTCATCCCGAACTCACCGGCAGGGAGAATATTTTTTTGAATGGGGCGATATTGGGTATGACCAAGTCCGAAATAAGAAGTAAATTCGATGAGATTGTTGATTTCAGCGGAGTTGAGCGGTATATTGATACACCGGTAAAAAGGTACAGCAGTGGTATGTACGTACGCCTTGCTTTTGCCGTGGCGGCTCACCTCGAACCTGAAATTCTTATTATTGACGAGGT
>JABEUT010000321.1 GCA_013044305.1 Bacteroidia bacterium | reverse complement strand
GGCTATGCCGGGGCAGCCGGCGATACAGGCCAGAGCGGAAAACCTGGTATTAATGGCAGCAATGCACCGGGCGGCTCCGGCGGAAACAAAGGCGACAGCGTTTCTTATGGCTCCCTTAGCATAGCCTATGGCGGCAGCGGATTCAAACAGGGAAACAGCGGCAGTTTCGGAATAAACGGCTATACTACTTATAACACGGATACTACCTTTGGCTCCTGGGGCTTAGGCGGAGGCGGAGGCGGCGTAGGCAACAGCTATTGTAATTGCGGCGGCGGCGGCGGCGGTTACTCCGGAGGCGGAGCAGGCGGTATTAATGGCGACGGAGGAGGCGGAGGTTCCTACAATGCCGGTGCCAACAAAGTTAATTTCCCGGGTGTTCGCAGCGGCAACGGCAAAGTAGTCATCCGCTGGAATGTAACCGTACCTGCTCCCTTGAAGGATTCGGTAATAACAGTTAAAAATATTACCTGCTTTGGCGACAGCAATGCAAGCATAGCAGCTAAGGTAAGCGGGGGCATGGCGCCATACACTTATAAGTGGTTGGCTTCCGGCGGTACCAAGGATACGGCATCAGGCCTGCGTGCCGGTTCGTACACGGTAACCGTTACAGACGTCTGCAAAGACAGTGTGATGGCTTTTGTTTCCGTTACGCAACCCTCTGCCATTGTACTTTCCGACTCTGCAAAACCCGACAACGGCACCTGCAAAGGCTGGGCAAAAGTTATAGCAAGCGGTGGAACAGGCCAGTTATCCTATTCATGGAACGGGGGCGGAACACACGACACCATTTCCAACAGATGCGCAGGCAACTTTACCTGTACTGTAACCGACAGCAACGGCTGCTCAAAGACCATCGTGGTAACTATTACCTCCACAGCCGGAATAACCGCTATTGCAGGCCATCAGGGCATTAACATCTTCCCCAACCCTACCGGCGGCGAAATAACCATTACAGGCACAAAAAACGGCGACCTGATAGAAATATATAATTCATTAGGACAATTGCTCGAAACAAAGAGCGCCGGCGGTACTGCAACCCAATTGAACATTGCAGGCAGGGCCAACGGAATGTACCTGCTTAGAATTATTACGCAGGACGGAAAATTGCTTGGCGAGCAGCAGTTGCTGAAACAATAATTTCAGTAAATCATAATTAAAAGGAGGACTGAAAGGTTCTCCTTTTTTTATTAACTTACCACACTTCCACTCTCACCGCAGGTAGTGGTTCAGTTTGAAAAATAAAACCTGTAAGGGTTGAAGAACAATAGTCCCGCCTTTTAAGGCGGGGTTAATATATAATCCCACCACCTTACAGCAGGCATACCATCATTTGTGAAAAAAGTTTGCGTTATTTGCTTCTTATTTGTTCCGAAGGATGAATATGTAACATACCCTCCCGCATCCAAGTTCTACCACCATTATGGCCAAAATCCTTTTTATCGATTCCAACCACTCCGCTCTTCATGAGGCCCTTGAGGCTGCAGGCTTTACCTGCGACCTTCAATATACCTGGGACCGTAAAAAAATCCTTCAGGAACTACCCGCCTACGAAGGAATTGTCATAAGGAGCCGCATCAAAATCGACAGGGAGTTGATTGACCATGCCGCCAATCTGAAGTTTATTGCCCGCGCCGGTGCGGGAATGGAGAATATAGATACCGTTTACGCTGAAAGCAAAGGGATAAGATGCCTGAACTCACCCGAAGGCAACCGTGATGCCGTTGGCGAACATACCTTAGGCATGCTGCTTGCATTGCTGAACAACATTACCAAAGCCGACAGGGAACTGAAGCAGGGCTTGTGGTTGCGCGAGGAGAACAGGGGAACCGAAATCTGCGGCAAAACCATTGGAATTATCGGCTATGGCAACATGGGAAGCGCTTTTGCACAACGGCTTGCCGGCTTTGGAGCAACGGTGCTTGCGTACGACAAATACAAAAAAAACTTTTCCGACCGATGGGTAAAAGAGGCATCTCCCGAACAGCTTTTCGACACAGCCGACATCATAAGCCTGCATCTGCCCCTGACCGATGAAACACGTTATCTGGTGAACAGGGAATATATACAAAAGTTCAAAAAGAATATCTATATCGTAAATACCTCAAGGGGCGAGGTGGTAAAAACAGACGAGCTCGTGGAGCAACTGAAAAAAGGAAAGGTTTCGGGCGCCTGTCTTGACGTGCTGGAATATGAATCGCCGTCGTTCGAACAGTTGAACCCTGAACAAATGCCCGAACCCATGCGCTACCTTTTGCAGTCCGACAGGGTGTTGCTTACGCCGCATATAGCAGGCTGGTCTTATGAATCGCATGAAAAAATTGCAAAAGTCCTGGCGGGAAAAATAAGGGTGTTGTACGGTCTGGAATAATTTCGGCTTGCGATCGGCCGGCTATTACCTCCTTCTCCGTTGTCCTCTTTTCTTGTTGTGCGTACCCACAACATAGCCAATCTCTTTCACCTCATCTTGTTTTGCATTTTCCAGTTCTTCAGGCTTTTTGCCCTCACGGTTCAGTTCAATTACTTTCTTAACCTGTTCTACGGTAAGCGGAATAAACGCTTCCGGCGCCGATGTGTAGGAATACCAGATGATACGTTTGAAAATGTCGGTCTTTTGATGAAAGGCTTTCCCTTTTACGGTCTCCAGGTCAACTGTTTGAGGGAAATCCTTGAGTGCATCCATATAGGTATCCAGCTCGTAATTCAGGCAGCATTTCAGCTTTCCGCATTGTCCT
>JABEUT010000320.1 GCA_013044305.1 Bacteroidia bacterium | reverse complement strand
GTGCGACAGGCACAAAAGCCAATACCCAGACGCTTTTTAGCCATTTTACCCGCAGTCTTGATTTTTGGTTCTTTGCATCAAGGCAAAGAACAGAAAAACGAACAAGCTGTTTTCTTTCTTTTCGCCTGACCGCAAAGAAAGAAACAAATAAAAGGTCATGGCTGCATTTCATCTTTTCTTCAACGGAATTTTTTATTCCTCGCAATGTGCTAATCTCGGCGTTATGAATTTCTCAAAAGCCCACCGCGCTTAATTCATACCCAATAGGGATAAAGATCGGGCGAAGGCACAACCTTCACCCAACAGGGGTACCTCCATTTAATTATCCTCTTTTGCCATAAATGATTAATAATCTGCACTAAAGCTGCATAGGCTTATATGCAGTCAGGCAAAATATAGTTATAAAACTTGCAAATCACGCCCGAAATTTTAGTATCTTTGCAAACCATTTCCTAAAACAGGTGAAAAAAGAGAGAGGAGAGGCAAAAATTATATGAGGAGCATAACAGGCTAATGCCAATTCTATAAATCCAATAAACTTCAATTTCATTATGAAAAAAGCGAAAGTGCTTTATGTATCGCAGGAAATTTATCCCTACATGGGAGAAAATACGATGAGCAACATTGCCCGCTTTCTACCGCAGGGCATACAGGAAAGAGGCAAGGAGATAAGAACATTTATGCCCCGCTACGGAAGTATAAACGAAATACGCCACGGGCTGCATGAAGTAATCCGCCTTTCGGGTATCAATCTTATTATAAGCAACGACGATCATCCGCTCATCATAAAGGTCGCATCCATTCAGCGTGCAAGAATGCAGGTGTACTTTATAGACAATGAAGATTACTTTTACCGCAAGGCCACCTTCAACGACGAGCAGGGCAAGTTTTTCGAAGACAATGACGAAAGAGCCATTTTCTTCTGCCGCGGCGTTATTGAAACCGTGCGCAAGCTAAGCTGGGTTCCCGACATCATTCATTGCCAGGGATGGATAACCAGCCTGTTTCCGTTCTATGTTAAAAATGCCTGCAAGGAAGACCCCTTGTTTGAGAACGCCAAGGTGGTCTATTCCATTTACGGCGATAAGTTTGAAGGCTCCCTGAATAAAAATTTTGCAAAAAAGGCAGTGTGGGAAAGCGCCGTTGAAGAGGACCTTGCGATGGTAAAAACAGCCCCCACCTTCAACAACCTTACCAAGCTGGCAGTACAATGGAGCGATGCAGTGGTTAAAGTAGATCCGTCTGTTGACCCTGATGTGGCTAAATTTATCAAGAAATCGGGTAAGCCGGTGCTTGAGCATTCGGAAGAAAATTACATGGATGCTTACTCCGATTTTTACGATGAAGTGCTGGCTACAGATGAAGTGTTGGTGGATGAATAGGTTTCTTCTGACATGTTGTATTAGCGCTTTTGCCTGTATTTCCTTTATATCCTGTAATGAGAATACAGGGCTGGGAAGCAATATATTGCCATCCAACAAGATTCTGAACCCGTATTTTGTGGATACGGCAACGGTGCTTACCTCAATAAAACTAAGCGATTCCATACCCGCCAACGGCGCAATATGGAACTTGCTGGGCAGTTATAACGATCCTGTTTTCGGGCTTACTTCCGCCGCACTCTATACACAGGTTGACCTGCCCGGGAATATAAGTTCCATCGCATTCGGACCCTATGAGGCGAAAACACTCGATTCGGTTGTGCTGCAGCTTCCGTACAACTATGGCAACACCACCTATTACGGATCGCTCGGTGCGCAAACATTTGTAGTGGATACCCTTAGCCTGCTCAACAACAGCCTGCCTCTGGTATCATCCAAATTGTATTACTCCTCCGACAACCTGCCCCACAGCAGCAGGCATATAGGCATGGCCACCATTACCCCAAACGTAACACAGCCCGTTTCGCTTTATTATCCGAACAAATACAACGCCTATAACTACACTCCTCTTTTACGCATCAGGCTGAACAATTCATTCGGGCAATACATTATGTCCTGCGCCAATCACGGTTACCCGCAGGGCGACAGCAGCTATTATCTTTCCCCATCCACGCCCGCCAACTTTTTAAACCTTCTTAAAGGCCTCTGCATTTCCACCTCCAATCCGTCCCTGCTTCCCGGTCAGGGAGGCATCCTGTCCATCAATCAGAATATTGTTGGCGCGGGACTCTACTTCTATTACCGATATTACAACACCGCCATCAGCGCCTGGGATACCGCACTGGCCGCTTTTACAATTGGCAACAGCGCCTCCTTCAATAACTTCAGCCACGATTATTCCACAACAAAATTTTATGTACCCGGCAAAGACTCCATTTACTCTCCTAATGTGGCTTATGTACAGGGAATGGCAGGCGTAAAAACCCAAATTACCTTTCCGTACCTGTCAAACTGGATAAGTAAATTCACCCCCAACTTCCTGAATAAAGCCGAACTGGATATACCCGTAAATACAACCGCTACCGGCATTGACATACCTGCCGGCGAACTGAACGTGGTAATGGACTCACTCGGTTACCAGTCGAACATAACCGACTACTACATGGGCCTGGGCTGGTACGGCGGAACCTGGGATGCCACCAACCACCAGTACGTATTCAATATAACACGGTACATACAATCTATCATAGACGGCAAGAAACACAATTTCGGTTTATACCTGGTTGACGCCGCCGAGGCCATTGATGCAAACGGGGTGGTATTATACGGCTCGGCAAAAAACCCGGCCAATGTAAACCAGCGTGTGCGCTTAAAAATGTTTTACACCCCGCTGAAACAATAGGGAAGCAAGCACAGCGCCGCCGCCGAAAAGCAGCGCCGGTTAAAAAAATCATTTCCACCAGCGGGCAAAATTGGAAGGTATTGCGTACCTTTGCTCACATTAAGTACTTGCCTGCCGCCCTGCAACAGGTCAACAGGAACTAAGTACAGGATTCAACCAAAACAATGACTCTATGTGCGGCATAATGGCATATATAGGAAGCAAGGAAGCATATCCCATCCTTATTAAAGGACTCCACCGCCTTGAATACCGAGGTTACGACAGTGCAGGGGTAGCCCTTTTGGATGGAAAGCTGAAAGTGTACAAATGCAAGGGTAAGGTGGACGACCTGGAAAACCTGTGCAAAAACAAAAATACATCCGGTAACATTGGAATTGCACACACACGCTGGGCTACCCACGGCGAACCAAGCGATGAAAATGCACATCCTCATTTTTCGCAGTCGGGTAAAATTGTTGTGATTCATAATGGAATCATAGAGAATTACGCCCCTATAAAAGAGGAGCTGAAAAAAAGAAAACATAAATTCATAAGCGAAACGGATACCGAAGTGCTTGCCCATCTGATTGAGGCCGTGCAGGAAAATGAGGGCTGTTCACTTGCAGAAGCGGTTCGTCTTTCACTCAACCAGGTTATAGGCGCCTATGCCATAGTTGTGCTGTCGCGCGATAATCCGAATGAGCTGATAGCCGCAAAAAAAGGCAGCCCCCTCGTTATAGGAGTAGGCAACAAGGAATTTTATGCAGCCTCCGATGCCACGCCTATTATAGAATACACCAAAAATGTGATATACCTCGGTGAGGAGGAAGTAGCCGTTTTGAAGCGCGACGGGGAAATAAAGATCAAGACCATAAAAAATAAGAATAAAACTCCCTATATAGAAGAACTTGAAATGCACCTTGAAGCCCTTGAAAAAGGCGGCTTCCCGCATTTTATGCTGAAAGAGATTTATGAGCAGCCCCGTTCCATAAGGGACAGCATGAGGGGACGGCTGAATCTGGAAAAAGGTTATGTAAAGCTTGGCGGCATAGCCGATTATCAGCAAACTCTGATTAATGCCAAACGGATAATCATAATTGGCTGCGGCACCTCCTGGCACGCAGGGCTTGTGGGCGAATACCTTATCGAAAACATTGCGCGGATACCCGTAGAGGTGGAGTACGCTTCGGAATTCCGCTACCGAAACCCCGTTATTCACAGCGATGATGTGGTAATTGCCATTTCGCAATCGGGCGAAACAGCAGATACGCTTGCCGCTATTGAGCTGGCTAAATCAAAAGGGGCGACCATATTCGGCATTTGCAACGTGGTAGGCTCGTCCATACCGAGGGCTACCCATGCGGGTTCTTATACCCATGCCGGTCCGGAAATTGGTGTGGCATCCACCAAGGCCTTTACCGCCCAAATTACAATACTTGCCCTAATGGCCCTTGAAATTGCCAAAGCCAAGGGCACCATACCCAAGAACAAGCTGATACAACTGTTAAGCGAACTGGATTCGATACCCGCCAAAGTAGAGGAAGTACTTGCCACCAACAAACGCGTGGCTGCCATAGCAAGAATATTTTCCAAGGCCCGTAATTTTCTCTACCTCGGACGCGGCTATACCTTTCCTGTAGCACTTGAAGGCGCGCTTAAACTGAAAGAAATATCATACATACATGCTGAAGGCTACCCTGCCGCCGAAATGAAACACGGCCCCATAGCCCTTATTGATGAAAATATGCCGGTGGTGGTAATTGCCACACAGGGCGCATCGTACGAAATAGTGGTTAGCAACATACAGGAGATAAAAGCGCGGAAAGGAAAAGTGATAGCCGTGGTTACCAAAGGCGATACGGTGGTGGAAGAACTCGCCGACTACTTTATCGAAGTTCCAGAAACCGACGAACGGCTGGCGCCGCTCATAGCGGTTGTGCCTTTGCAGCTACTCTCCTATCACATAGCCGTTATGCGTGGCTGCAACGTTGACCAGCCGCGAAACCTGGCCAAATCGGTAACGGTGGAGTAATGGAATAGTTACATTAACAAGTAGGGGTAAAGTTATCATTTAAAAACCGCACCGAATGGGTTTTTATCTCATTATTATTTTATCTTTGTATTCTGAACAATAAGAATTTCCGAAAACTAATTCTTTAAATCCTTACCCCATGAAAACAATTTTTACTTTGCTAAAACAATGTAGGATTAAATGGTTATAAACAACTGCATTTTAAGAACGAAATTTGTTCTGATTTTATGCAGGATAAGAGATTAAAATATGGTTATAGCTTAATAATTGTTTTCCTTTTATTTTGCAATATTACTACGATTGCACAAAGTTGGATTTGGAGTAGGCAAGCAAAACCAATTGGAGCCGGGATCGGTGAAGTATCTACTGATCATTCTGTAGCTACAGATAATAAAGGTAATAGTTACTATACAGGGTACTTTCAAGATACAATTTCTTTTGGAAGTTATACATTATTCCCAAAAAGTATTAGAAATTTTTTTTTAGTTAAATATAATTCCAATGGTAATGTGCTTTGGGCTAAACAAGCCAATGAAGCAAGCATATTTAGCGGAGGTGTTGGAGAATCTGTTGCTATTGATAATTTAGGTAATGTATATGTAACAGGATTTTTCGGAGATACTGTTTCTTTTGGGGGCGATACCTTGCGTTCCCATATATTTGGAAATGAAGAAGTATTTTTAACAAAATATTCTTCCAGTGGAACTGTATTATGGGCTAAACAATCTTATAGCAACGATGCCCAGGGAAATTCTATAGCCGTAGATAAATCGGGATATATATATATAACAGGTTTCTACGTAGATACTGTTTCTTTTGATGGCGATACCTTGCTTACTATTAATCCACGAGGATATGATGAAGTATTTTTAACAAAATACTCTCCCGGCGGAACCGTTCTATGGGCTAATCAAGCCAATGAAACAAAGAGCGGATTTTCTTCCGCAGAGGGGAATTCCGTGGCAACAGACAATTCAGGCAATATATTTATAACAGGTAGGTTTATAGATACTACCTCTTTTGGAAACGATACTATACATACATATTCAAACGGCGATATATTTTTAGTAAAATATGCTCCCAGTGGTGTTGTGCTATGGGCGAAACAAAATAATGATATAAAGAATTATGCAAATTTTCAAAATGGGGTATCTCTTGCTACAGATAACTCAAACAACATATATATAACCGGATTCTTTTGGGATTCGGTTGCTTTTGGAAATGATACCTTGCGTTCCCAAATGTTTTACAGTAATCAAGCATTTTTAGTTAAATATGCTCCAAACGGTAATGTGCTTTGGGCTGAACAAAGCAATACCCCTGATAGTAATTCATGGTATGGCTTTTCAGTTAGCATAGATACTTTAAAACAATGCAAT
>JABEUT010000054.1 GCA_013044305.1 Bacteroidia bacterium | reverse complement strand
TTTATGAATACCCTTAAGGTTGCACTAACTTCTTCCATTGGCAGAAAAATAGTAATGGCCTGTACCGGCTTGTTCCTGATTGTTTTTTTGCTGGAACACATTTATGGCAACCTGCTCCTTTACTTTAACGATCAAGGCGCTGCGTTCGATGATTACTCACATTCGGCGGTGCATAACATCATCATCAGGATTGTTGAAGTATTTCTGTTTGCTGCCATACTGATACACGTTATTACGGCTATACAGCTTACCGCAAGCAACAACAAAGCCCGTTCGGTAAAGTATAACGCCCCATCCGCTTCGGGCGGTTCTTCATGGTTTTCGCGCAACATGGGCATAACCGGTTCGTTTGTCCTGTTTTTCATAATAGGCCACCTCTACCAGTTTTTTTTACCTTACCGTATAACAAGTATGCCGGAAGGGCTGAAGCTCGCCGACATGGTTAAGGACGCCTTCCAAAACCCGGTTTATGCTGCACTCTATGTAGCCGGGGTAACCTTTCTGGCATTTCACTTGAGCCATGCCCTGCGCTCCGCCATACATACTCTTGGTGTAAATAATAAAAGTTACGCCTCATTCTGGGAAATGGCGTCAAGAGGCTTTGCCGTTTTTATCTGGCTTGGTTTTTCGTCATTTCCTGTATTGTTTTATTTCGGCATAGCGGGCGGCACCCTGAAATAGCCCCTGTGTCCGGACCGGTTGCCTTATGTTATGTGATTGCATGCAGCCTTTTAATACAGTAATGTACAGTAGCGAGTTGTATATCAGTAACTGAACGTATAAAAAGAGATGATAAAGAAATTGCAGGCTGTAGCAGTCGACGACAACCCCGAATTTCTCTCCTTGCTGTTGCAGCTCTGCAAAGAGTCGCCGCTCGTGGAAGTTGTACATTCATACACCGATCCGACCGAATTCCTTCGGCAGGCGCCCAATCTGGAGTTTGACCTGTGCCTGCTTGATATACAAATGCCGGTAATGGACGGAACCACTCTTGCCCAGGTGCTGGATTGCAAACCGGTTATTTTTATTTCGGGCATTGATCATAAATTCAGGGATGCACTTAATATTTCGCCCATTGACATCGTACCCAAACCTGTGATGAAGGACAGGCTGTACAAGTCATTCCGCAAAGCCCACGACCTGCTCATCGAAAAGAAGGAATTTGAACTGTTCAATGTGGCAGAATCGAGTAAGAAAGTTAAGGTGCGCCTTGCCGATATATTGCTTGTATCAACCGATGAAATTGACCCGAGGAACAAGCAGGTATGGCTTAAAGGCGGGGAAAAATATACGCTGATGAACTGCAAAATTGAACGGCTGGTGGCAAATTCCCCTTTGCTGGTACAGGTGAACAAATCGCAGGCTGTATCGCTCGAAGCGGTTAAGGAAGTGGAATTCGACCTTCTTACGCTGAACGGTGTTGCGGCTGATGACGGAAGGCCAAAGCAGGTTACGCTTGGCACCGTTTACAGGGCAAAGTTTAAAGAAAGGATGCTCTATAGCAAATAAGCCGGTGCGGGTATCTTCAGGTCATGGAGTCTGCATTGATCACTTTCGTATCGGTTTAGTGCATGTTAACACAAAACGAAGACTTGCCATGGAAAATGTTAACTGAAGCTGCTGTGGCGGGGCGCCTTTTTCAGGTGAAATGAAAATACAGAACCTACGCCCTCGGTGCTCATTACCCGTATAGCTTGGTGATGCGTTTCTAAAATGTGTTTTACAATAGATAGTCCCAGCCCGGTGCCTCCATGCTGGCGTGAGCGTCCTTTATCCACGCGGTAAAAGCGTTCAAAGAGGCGCGGCAAATGGTCGGGGGCAATTCCAATTCCGTTGTCAGCCACCTCTGTCAATATCATGTCGCCCTCATTTTTAAGGCGTATGCGCGTTTCTCCGTCTTTTTTGCCGTATCTGATGGAGTTCACCACAAGGTTGGGCAATACCTGCCTGATACGGAAGCGGTCTCCCATCACAGCCATTTTTTCGTACTCGTTCATGAGTATCAGGGCTATGTTTTTCTTACTGGCGTTGCTTTCTTCCGATGCCAGCACTTCGCGGCACAGCTCCACCATATCGAAGGGCTCCATATCGCTTTTCATTTCTTCGGTTTCCAATTGCGAGATGGTGTCGAGGTCTTCGAGAATGCGTATGAGCCGTTCGATGCTCTCACCAGTCCTCTCCAGATAACGCTTAACGAGTTCAGGGTCCTCAATATTATTCTCGGCAAGTGTGGATATGTAGCCCTGAATGTGGAACAGAGGTGTTTTCAGTTCATGTGAGATGTTGCCAAGGAACTCTCTCCGGTGGCGTTCGAGTTTTTGAATTTTCTCAAGCTCCTCTTTCCTTTCACGGAGCAGTTTTTCGGTTTCCTTCCGCAGTCCGTTGAGTGAAGTTCCTTTTGCCTCCGCGTTACCTGTAACAATGCCCATTATTTTGTTCAGCTTCCTGCTAATTCCGATACGGTATGTAATGAGGATGGCGGCGAAGCACGGTACTGCAATTGAGGCAAATAATGTTGCAGAGGGATGGAACTGCAGCGGCGGCACAAATGAAAGCGCATAGGTTATGCCTGCTATAAGCAGGGTGCATACCGTAGCGAATATTATGGGATCTTTTTTCAAAATATTCCTGCCTGTCTGGTTAATGATACTTGAACGGCGATTGCCGGTTGGGGTGTTTGATTAAAGAAGCTATTATGCTGACCTTGCATTCTTTTGAAGAACAAATTACAAAATTGGCAATTATCCTGATATTACAAAATTGCCTGCGCCGTATGGTTCAGTTTATTCAATAATTGAACTTATATAAAGCCTCTGTTTCAGGCGCTCCCTTTAGCGGGCGGCAGGGTGGGGGGCAGGCATGGTTTATTCAGAACTCGAACTTATAGCCTATTCCCTTAATGGTTCTTATTTTTTCTTCGCCCAGTTTCTGGCGAAGTTTTCGGATGTGCACATCAATGGTACGGTCTCCTACCACCACATCTTCGCCCCATATTTTATGCAGAATGTCTTCCCTGCTGAAGACTTTGCCCGGCTTTGATGCGAGGAGGTTGAGCAATTCAAACTCTTTTTTTGGGAGCGACAACTCGGCCTTACCCGTTCGCACCAAATAAGCTTCCCTGTCAATTGTTATTCCGCCCCCGACATCCACCACAGCCTTGGTTTCGTCTTCGGGCGACTTACGGCGCATGAGAGCCTTGATACGGCTGATAAGCACCCGTGGTTTTATGGGTTTTGAAACATAATCGTCAGCACCGGAATCAAGTCCTGCTATCTGCGAATAATCCTCGGTGCGAGCCGTAAGAAAAATGATGAGCGCATTTTTGCATTCGGGCATGGCTCGCAGCTCCCTGCATGCCTCAATGCCGTCCATTTCCGGCATCATCACATCCAGTATTATAAGGTTTGGAGATATTTTTCTGGCAATCTTTATCGCTTCCTTCCCATTGTTTGCCGTATATACCTCATAACCCTCTTTTTGCAGGTTGAAAGTTAAAAACTCAAGCACGTCCGGTTCGTCGTCGGCAAGCAGAATCTTGATATGCTCCATAGCGGGTAAGGTTCGGATTTTATAATACAGAGCGCAAAGGTAGGCTAAATCAATAACAAATGTCGGCCGTAACGAATACTTAATCTTTGCTTATTTTCTTAACAATTCCTTAACAATGGCATAAAAACTACAAAACATGCAAGGCGCACTTTTGCGGCGTCAATAAAAATACAAACCGGACTTATTTGTAAAACAAATCAATTTAATTATGAAAACAAAACTAATCACTGGAATCAAAAAATCAACCGGTAAAGGGATAGCCCTCATGGCCGTTCTCGGTTTAAGCCTCCTGGCATACCGTCCTGCACAGGCGCAAGATCAAAATCCGCCATCCGTTACACCGCAGCAGTTAGATGACAATGCCGTATCGGGCATTACCAACGGAATGGGTGTATCCCAAGGGGGTAAAGGCGGTTTTTGGGGCTACGCTTTCGGCGACTATGCATGGATGGCCAACGGCGATTCGGCAGGCAGAGGTACCAAGCAGCAATATAAAGGGTTGGGCATGGCAGGTCAGAATTCCCATCCCAATGCAATGGAAATAAGGCGTGCCTACCTCGGGTATGATTACAATCCCGACAAAAAGTTCAGTGGCTGTGTACTGCTGGCCTATGAAGGCGACCAGGATGTGAACGACAACCGCACCATGTACATGAAGTACGCCTACATTAAATGGAAGGGCATTTTTAAGGGCAGCGATTTAAGAATAGGACAAATGGCAACCAATTCCTTCGCCGACGCCTACAACACAGAGCCTTTGTTAAGCTACCGTTCCGTTGAGAAGACAATTATGGATATACATGGTATGGATGCTTCTTCGGATATGGGTGTATACCTTGGTGGTAAAATAATTAAATTCAAATCAGCCGATTCAACCAAGTTCCCCTCCTTCATCGGCTACAGTGCAATGATAGGCGATAACGCGGCAAACAACCCGGTTCCATATTTCACCAACGCCATTGCAACTTCGCTTATCGGTTCCAGTATTTCACCATCGGGCAGCATTATACTTAACCCCTATAGCTACAAACTTGACAACGCAAAAAAGTTCAGGGGGCATGTATATTTTAACACCCTGAATGGCGCGCTAACTGTAGGTGCTTATGGCGACTTTATTAATTATGGTAATTTCTATTACAACAATAAGGCATATCTCCATCAGGTATATACAGCCAAGGTATATGCTGTTTACAACAGCAAATGGTTTGGAGGCGGCTTTGAGGCCGTGCAGCAAACGGCTACCAACGGCGAAGGGGTTACAGCTGCCAAAGGCGGCACCGGAACCACTGATACGATAAGCGCCGTGCAGGAAGGTATATCTACATTTGCCCACGCCACACTTATCCAAAATACGCTGAATGTATTTGCCAGGTTCGATTACTATGTGCCCGATGCACAGTATGCCTATAACTATAATTCATCCATCAAAGCCCCGAATGAATCGTACAATAGTTTTGGTTTTGGAAACGTAACGGGAGCCAATATTTCATACACCGAAACATTTATCAATGTAGGGCTGGATTGGACCCCGATAAAAAGCAAAAGGGTACATTTGATGCCAAATGTTTGGTATTACGGAATAAAAAATGCTTACGGTTCGGATAACCTGGCTGCCAGCAGTTACCTGCTCTACCGCATTTCTTTCCTTTACGCATTCTGATAAGATTGAAAGATATGGGCGATGAGTCCATATCTTTTTTTACCATCGCAACACCAAAAAAACAAATAAAACAATGAAAACAGAAAAGTTAAAAATAGTAACCTTGCTTGGCGCTGTAAGCATAGGCTTTGCATCGTGCACCGGCGGCGGCAGCGGAAATGCCAACCCTGAAGACAAGCAACTGCTTGGAGCGGGATCCACTTTCGCCTATCCGCTTTATTCCAAAATGTTCTCCGAATACGGCAAACTGGACAGCGTACAAACCAATTACCAGTCCATAGGCTCCGGCGGAGGCATTAAGCAACTTATGAGCAAAACAGTTGATTTTGGCGCATCGGATGCATACCTGAACGACGACCAGATAAGCAAGGCACCAGCACCGGTAGTGGAATTCCCAACAGCGATAGGCGCCGTGGTAATAAGCTATAACATACCCGGTAACCCTGAACTTAAAATGACACCGGAAATCATCTCGGGCATTTATTTGAGAACAATTACCAAATGGAATGACGATAAAATAAAAGCCGAAAACCCCGACGCACAGCTTCCCGACCAGGATATTACCGTGGTGCACCGTAGCGATGGCAGCGGCACTACCTTTATATGGACCGATTATCTCTCAAAGATCAATACCGACTGGCAAAGTAAGGTTGGCAAAGGAACTTCGGTGAACTGGCCCGATGGTGAAATAGGCGGCAAAGGCAATGAAGGCGTGGCAGGCGTTATTAAACAGACCCCCGGCGCAATCGGTTACATCGAACTTGCATACGCTATTGAAAACAATATGCCTTATGCACTTTTGAAAAATGCCGCAGGTAATTACATTAAACCCTCGCTTGAATCTGCAAGCCTGTGTGCCAACGGCGACATACCTGCCGATACACGCATTACAATTACCAACTCAAGTGTAGATCAGGCTTATCCTATTGCAAGTTTTACATGGATTATACTGTACAAGGAACAAAAATACGGAGACAGAAGCAAAGAGAAGGCTGCAAACCTGCTAAAAGAACTCTGGTGGATGGTGCACGACGGACAGCAATATACCAAACCGCTTACCTACGCTCCCTTGCCGCCTAAAGCTGTTGCCGCCGACGAAGCCATACTGAAATCGGTAACCTACGATGGGCAGCCTGTATTGCAAAATCCATAGGCAGCAAAGGTCTTAATATACTCACGGCCCGCTTTTTTTCATGTGAGGTTGTGTTTTGGTGGAAGGGAGAGCCGGCGGGCGCTCCCTTTATTTAATTTAATGTATAACGGGCAAACTTAATTTTGTATCGAATTAATCGAATAAAAAGTAATGTTTATACAGAAAATCAGGAAAATTAAGCTGAATTCAAAATCGTTAATAAATTAATAAAGTCCGTTTATAGCCCAACTTGTAATATACTTGCATCAGAATCCATAGTAAGAAAAAAAATTAAAGGCCGTTTGGAGAAGTTTAATATGGAATCGCCATCAGTTTTTCTTGATATGAAAAATGGAGACGTTGATGATGCCCGATTCCCGAAATAAAAAGCAATGATAAAGCATTTAAGGATCTGGGAAAATAAAATTTTTGTACGGTGGTTGAGTTTTTCAGCGCTCATCACCCTTATCCTGCTCATGGCTTTTTTTATTACACTTACCGTAGCATCGCTCCCAGCCATAAAGGCTAACGGCTTTGGTTTTCTATGGGGCAAAACATGGGATCCCGTTAAGGAGCATTTCGGCATCCTTCCCTACCTGACCGGCACCCTGCTTACCTCCTTGCTTGCATTGCTCATATCGGCTCCCTTTTCGCTTGCCGCCGCTATTTTTCTGGGCGAATATCACCGCGAAGGCGCCATTACCGGCATATTTAGGAACACCATTGAGCTGCTTGCCGCTATACCCTCTGTTGTATATGGTTTCTGGGGACTGTTTACGGTGGCGCCGCTTATCAGGGTCATAGAGCTTAAGTTACATATACCTTCATCGGGTTTAGGCATACTTACCGCCTCCGTAGTGCTTGCCATCATGCTCATTCCGTTCTCCGTATCTCTAATAAGGCAGGTGATAAGCATGACCCCGCGGCAGTTAAAGGAAGCCGCATACGCCCTGGGC
>JABEUT010000319.1 GCA_013044305.1 Bacteroidia bacterium | reverse complement strand
ACGCATATCAAACGCAGATTTGATTATTATCACTCTTGCATCATTTCATTGAGCTGCAATAGGAGCAATAAAACAAAAAAGCCCTATTTAAAGGGCTTATATTGAGGGTTAGTATAAAATCAGTATTTACCTACTTTGCGGTAGTTACTTCCCGTGGCAGTTCTTATACTTTTTGCCGCTGCCGCAGGGGCAGGGGTCGTTGCGGCCTACTCTTTTGTCGGCTTTGGCTGGCTGCGGTGGCCTTGGAGCGGAGCCTGCGGGGTTGCCACCCTGTGGTTCGTCGCTGTTGCGGTTGGTTTGCAGTTCGGGTTCAAGTTCCCTTGTCCTTACCTCCTGAACCGATTTCGGCGCTTCCGAGAACACCGCGTTTTTCAGCAGGAACGATGCCATGCTTTTGTTCATGCGCACCAGCATCTGGCTGAACAGGTTGAATGATTCAAATTTATAAACCAGCAAGGGGTCTTTTTGTTCATACACCGCGTTTTGCACCGACTGTCGCAAGTCGTCCATTTCGCGCAGGTGTTCTTTCCATTCGTCGTCCATTACTGCAAGAATCACCGTTTTTTCGAGTTCCTTTATTACCTCCCTGCCTTTGCTTGTGAATGAGGATTCTATATTAGCTATAACAGGAATTATGCGCAGACCGTCGGTAAAAGGTATCTGCAGGTTGGCGTATTCGTTTGTCTGGTCTTCGTGTACATTTTTTATGAAGGGGAATACCGTTTCGGCAGTCTTTTCGCATTTTTTCTGGTATTGAGCCTGCGCCTTCTCGCCCAGAGTATGTCCAATTTCCGGAGCCGCCGTATTTTCAAATTCCTTTTCATCGAAGGGGCTTTCCATGCCAAGTGTTTTGAACAGCTCCAACTTGAAACCTTCAAAGTCGGGATCTTGGCCATGGTATTCGTTTCCTATCGATTCACTTACATCAAGGAAGGTGTTGGCAATGTCTATTGCAATTCTTTCGCCGAAAAGAGCGTGGCGCCTGCGCGTATAAACCACTTCGCGCTGCTGGTTCATTACATCGTCGTAATCAATGAGCCTTTTGCGGGTGCCGAAGTTATTCTCCTCCACTTTTTTCTGTGCCCGCTCTATGCTTTTGGTAATAATGGAGTGCTGAATCACTTCGCCTTCCTTTATACCCATCCTGTCCATCATCCTCGCAATACGTTCAGAGCCGAAGAGCCTCATCAGGTCGTCTTCGAGCGATACGAAGAACTGTGACGATCCAGGGTCGCCCTGCCTGCCCGAGCGTCCCCGCAGCTGCCTGTCCACCCTGCGCGATTCGTGTCGTTCGGTACCTATTATGGCAAGTCCGCCTGCGGCGGCCACGCCATCCCCGAGTTTGATATCGGTTCCGCGGCCTGCCATGTTGGTGGCTATGGTAACCACCCCGGCGTTGCCTGCTTCGGCTACTATTTCGGCTTCCCTCTGATGCTGTTTGGCATTAAGTACGTTGTGCTTCAGCCCGCGCAGTTTGAGCATTCGGCTAAGCAGTTCAGATACTTCCACCGAGGTGGTGCCTACAAGTACCGGCCGGCCTGCTTTAACGCAGGCTTGTATTTCATCTATTACCGCATTATATTTTTCGCGTTTGGTCTTGTACACCAGGTCTTCCCTGTCTTCGCGCACCATGGAGCGGTTGGTGGGTATGTTTACCACCTCCAGTTTATATATGCTCCAGAACTCCCCTGCTTCCGTTTCGGCTGTTCCCGTCATGCCGGCCAGCTTGGAGTACATTCGGAAATAGTTTTGGAGAGTAATGGTTGCATAGGTCTGGGTTTCGGCCTCTATTTTTACGTTTTCCTTGGCTTCAATAGCCTGATGCAGGCCGTCGGAGTAACGTCTGCCTTCCAGCACACGTCCCGTTTGTTCATCCACAATTTTTACTTCGCCTTCCATTACCACATACTCCACGTCCTTTTCGAACAGGGTATAGGCTTTTACGAGTTGGTTTATGGTGTGCACCCGTTCCGACTTTACCGCAAAATCGCGCAATAATTCATCTTTTCTTTTACTTTTTTCGTCATCGGCGGCTTCCATTCTTTCAATTTCGGCAATTTCTCCACCCACATCGGGCAGGATAAAAAATTTGGGGTCTTCGCCCTGTGCGGTAATCAGGTCGTAGCCTTTGTCGGTAAGCTCCACCGTATTGTTTTTTTCGTCAATTACAAAAAACAGTTCATCGTCCACCTTATGCATTTCCTTTCCCTGATCCTGCAGGTAAAAGTTTTCGGTTTTTTGCAGCAGCACTCTGTTGCCATCTTCGCTCAATAATTTAATAATTGCTTTGTTCTTTGGCAAGCCGTGATGCGCACGCAGCAGGGGCAACCCAGCTTCTTTTTCATTTTTTTCGTCGAGCAGTTTTTTAGCGTCCACCAGCAATTTGTTCACCAGTGTGCGCTGGGCGTTAATTAGTTTTTCCACGCGGGGTTTCATGGCAAAAAACTCGTGTTTATCGCCCCGGGGGGTGGGTCCCGAAATGATGAGGGGAGTACGTGCGTCGTCAATAAGTACCGAGTCCACCTCGTCAACAATGGAATAGTAATGACCCCTTTGCACCAGGTCTTCGGGCGAACGTGCCATGTTGTCGCGCAGGTAATCGAAACCGAATTCGTTGTTGGTGCCGTATGTGATGTCGGCGAGGTAGGCCGCTCTGCGTTCCTCCGAGTTGGGTTCATGTTTGTCTATGCAGTCCACCTTCAGCCCATGGAACTGGAAAAGCGGTCCCATCCATTCCGAGTCGCGTTTGGCGAGGTAATCGTTTACGGTTACCAGGTGCACGCCTCTGCCTGAAAGGGCGTTCAGGTACAAGGGCATGATGGCTACAAGTGTTTTCCCTTCGCCTGTTGCCATTTCGGCTATTTTGCCGGAGTGGAGTACGGCGCCGCCAATAAGCTGTACCGGATAGGGCACCATATCCCAGCGAACAGGGTGGTTGCGCACAAGCCAGCTGCTTTTCCAAACGGCCTTTCCGCCATTAATAATTACATGGGTGTGATGGGTGGCCGCTTCCTTATCGTAATCGGTTGCTGTTACCTCCAGCACTTCATTTTCCTTAAAGCGTCGTGCTGTTTCTCTTATTACGGCAAAGGCTTCGGGAAGAATCTGATCCAGCTCCTCCTTTATATCGGTTATTATTTCTTTTTCGAGCCTGTCTATATCACGGTAAATTTCTTCTTTTTCGGCAAGGGGCATATTTTCATCCGACTCCGCTTTTTGTTTCAGTTCCTTTTTCTCCGCTTCCTTTGCGGCTACCTTTTCACTTATACGTTTTTTGAATTCGAGTGTTTTTTCACGAAGCTGGTCGTGGGTAAGCGCGGTTAACGTTTGCTCTATTTCAATAATATGGTCAACTACAGGCTGTAGCTCCTTTACGTCTCTTTCGTGCTTGCTGCCGAAAACCTTTGACAGTACATTTACAAAACCTTCCAACATTTGGTATAAGGGGATTAAAGAAACAAAAATAACTCAAATTCGGGCATCACCAAACAAATAATTTAGATAATACCCTGCCGCCCTCGTACAGTGTACCGGATGGATATTAAGACGGATGGGCAATGCAATTTGCTTTATTCAGGCGTTTGCCTGTAAAACGGCTTGTCAGGAGAACTTCCTTATCCTGTTCAGGCAGTCGGGGTCGGTTATTATAATTTTGCCCCGGTCGGTATCAATAATATTTTCATGGCGGAAATCGGATAAGGTCCTTACCAGCGACTCGGAAGCTGTTCCCACGATGCTTGCCAGATCTTCCCTCGATATGGTAATGGCATTGAATACCTGTTTCTTTTCTTTTTCGTCCTTATAGCATCCCAGTTCCATCAAAACTCCTGCCACCCTTGCCCGAACCGAGTTATAGGCCAGGTTCTTGAGCCGTTCCTCCTTAAGGGCTATTTCAGCTGCAAGCAGGCGGATAAAACTTCCGGCCACATGGTGGTTGGAACTGATAAGTTCCGATACATTCTCGCCCGGAATCAATAAAATTTCCGAATCGAGCATGGCAATGGCGGAATCGCTGTTGTCCGCTCCTATAAAAATGGCTGTATGCCCGAAGATTTCTCCTTTTTCATGTATTCCCGTAATAAACTCCTTGCCTTCGGAGCCAAGTTTAATGGTTTTAACCCTGCCTTTAAGCACAAGGTAAAGCGCTGCCGGAAGATCGCCCTCATAGTAAATATTTTCTT
>JABEUT010000318.1 GCA_013044305.1 Bacteroidia bacterium | reverse complement strand
GAGTCCAGTGAACCGTAGCCTGTTCCTCTTTTTATTGACTTTATCCCCGTAATATCTTATTCGGTATAAACTCTAATGTTTGTTTTGTATTTTCCTGCCACGCTTCAAAGATAATAGGTTTTATGATGATCACACCTGCCCGACAAGCAGGCGGGGATTACTTTTTATGCAGGCAATAATTACAAATTAGCGCCAACAGGGCCTGAAGGGCTTAAAAGGAAGTTATGCGCTTCCTATTCCGATGCACTTAAACAGTACAACCCGTAAGGGCTTAGCTGTTCATTGAGATAAGGAACTCCTCGTTGTTTTGCGTTTTGGTTATCCTTTCCTTAAGAAATTCCATAGCCTCGATAGGGGTCATGTCGGTTAGGTGGTTGCGCAGTATCCAAAGCCTTTGCAGGGTTTCTTTGGGCAGCAGCAGGTCGTCGCGGCGTGTGCTGGATGCCACTATGTCTATGGCGGGGTATATGCGTTTGTTCGACAGGCGGCGGTCTAATTGCAGTTCCATGTTGCCTGTGCCTTTAAACTCTTCAAATATCACCTCGTCCATCTTAGATCCTGTGTCGATCAGGGCAGTAGCGAGAATGGTGAGGGAGCCACCGTTTTCAATTTTACGGGCTGCGCCAAAAAAGCGTTTTGGTTTTTGCAGGGCATTTGCTTCCACACCGCCCGAAAGCACTTTGCCTGAAGCGGGCGATACGGTATTGTAGGCGCGGGCCAGGCGGGTAATTGAGTCGAGCAGGATAACCACATCGTGGCCGCATTCCACCATGCGTTTGGCTTTTTCGAGTACTATGTTGGCTATTTTCACGTGGCGTTCGGCCGGCTCGTCAAATGTAGATGACACCACTTCGGCTTTTACGCTTCGTGCCATATCGGTAACTTCTTCGGGGCGTTCGTCTATAAGCAGTATTAGCAGGTAGGCATCGGGGTGGTTGTGGGCTATGGCGTTGGCTATTTCTTTAAGCAATACGGTTTTACCCGTTTTGGGCTGTGCAACTATCAGTCCTCTCTGCCCTTTCCCTATCGGGGTAAACATATCCACCACGCGGCTTGAGAGGCTGGACTGTGGGTGCCCTGTCAGTTTGAATTTCTCAAAAGGGAAAAGCGGCGTGAGGTATTCGAACTGCACCCTGTCTCTTACAGCATCGGGTTCTTTTCCGTTTATCAGGTCAATTTTGGTCAGGGGGAAGAACTTCTCGCCTTCCTTGGGCGGGCGTATGCCTCCCAGTATGGTGTCGCCTGTTTTAAGGGCGAAGAGTTTTATCTGCGACTGCGAAACGTATATGTCGTCGGGCGAGTTGAGGTAGTTGTAATCGGCGGAGCGCAAAAAGCCGTAGCCGTCGGGCATTATTTCCAGCACGCCCTCGGCCTGCACTATGTTGTCGAAGTTGTATTGGGGTTCTCTGGGTTTTACCGGCGCTGCTTCGGCGGGCCTTTCAAAACCTGTGTTTTCGGCTGGTTTAGGGGTAGCCGGTTCCGTTGAGGCTGGCAGCCCTTCGTTGGCTGCTTGCGGGTATTCGCCTGCCTTGCCGGCCTCGTGGTTGTGTACAGGTTGTTCGGCAGCACTTGCCGGATTGGTGGCGGCTCCGTTGGTTTCGGGGCTTTCTTCTGCCGTAAATAAAGGTTCATTCATAATTTCCGGGTTACTTTCTTTTTTTTCGTTTTCTGGGCTGCCGGAACCGCCTTGAAGCGCCTGCTGATCGAGGATTTTAAAAATGAGCTCCTGCTTTTTCAGTTGTTCCGTTTTGCCTATTTTAAGTGTTTTGCATATTTCTTTAAGTTGGGGCAATGACTTATCATTAAGTTCGCTAATGTTATACATCGTGATAATTAAATAAAATTGGGGAAATGTGGGTATAGATTGCTGTATCCGGCGCCTCCGCAAGGGGAAGGTATAGGGGAATTAGGTATGGCTGAAATGAAAAAACAAGGGATGAAATTGGACTGTAATAATGTTGGTTGGAAAAGAATAGGCGTGAGAAACGCACTGCAATATTAATACTTTTTTTTCAAATAACAACAACTGTACGGTTTTTTTTAATCGGCATAGCAGAAATCCCTGCTGTCTCCACCCATTTTATGAAATAAACTACCTTTGGCGGCCTATGATAGAATTTGTTAAACACTGGCTGGACATGATACTTCATGCCGACCGCTACCTAAAGCTGCTGGTAGGCCAATACCAGTCGTGGACTTACCTGATACTGTTTATCATCATCTTTTGCGAAACCGGATTGGTTGTAACGCCCATACTGCCTGGCGACTCGCTGCTGTTTGCCGCCGGCACCATTGCAAGCGGCCTCGGTGTGCTGAACATATACGCTCTTATCGGATTGTTGGTATTGGCTGCCTTTGCAGGCGACAACTCCAACTATTTCATCGGGCAGTTCATCGGGCCTAAAGTATTCAATATGAACCTGCGGTTTGTAAGGAAGGACTACCTTAAACGTACACACGCCTTTTATGAAAAGCACGGAGGCAAAACCATCATCATAGCCCGTTTCATTCCCATTATACGAACCTTCGCCCCGTTTGTCGCCGGGGTGGGAACCATGACCTACAGCCGCTTTATCCTGTTCAGTATTGCCGGCAATCTGCTCTGGATAAACATTTTCCTGTGGGCAGGGTACCTGTTAGGCACCAACGCTTTCATTCAGGCGCATTTTACCCTTGTAACACTACTCATAATTGTTGTTTCACTCATACCTGCCGTCGGTGCGGCCATTAAGGGGAAGATAGCAAGCAAGAACCAGTCATTCTCCAAAAATGGGGACAGATAAATAAGAAAAGTTTGGAAACTTCTTTTCTCATGGTTTATAGTTCATAGTTAATAGCGTATGTCTTTCGCAATATTTCCTGTAACATACCTCCCTCCGGTCAGCCACTTTGCACTTATACTAAACTACAGGGAAATTCAATGGGATATTCAGGAACATTATCAGAAACAGTTTCTGTACAACAGGTGCAATATATATGGATCGAACGGCTTGCAGAAGCTCATCATTCCCATACGCAAAAATACTGCAGCCCGCGCCGAGGCTAGGCAGGACAGGACGGCGCTGAAGGATATAGAGATATGTTACGACTCCCCGTGGCAAAAAAATCATTGGCGTTCACTGGAGGCCGCTTACAGGCGTTCGCCTTATTTTGAGTTGTACGAAGCGGGGCTGGTTGATTTGTATATGGGCGATTACCGCCCGGCAAAGCTGGTTGACTGGAACATAAAGTTATTCGGCACGGTTTGCCTCCTTATGGGAATAAAACTGAATACATCCTTCACCTCCGCTTATCTGAAATCATATACGGAAATTACCGACCACCGCCGGCTTGCCTCGCCTTCCGCCGGAACAGGGGTTAGCCTGAAAAAATACCATCAGGTATTTGAGGAAAAATACGGGTTTCTGGAAAACCTAAGCATCATAGACCTGTTGTTTTGCGAAGGACCGGACAGCAAAGAATATCTGAAAGCGCAGGAGAGCGGCGCTAATTAGCCGAAATAAGCTGCTTGCGCACGGCATACATAACAATGCCTGCGGTGTTGTTTATGCCCAGCTTGCTCATTATGTTTTTACGATGGGTGGTTACCGTATGAACGCTCAAAAACAGGTTCTCGGCAATTTCGCGGTTTGAATAGCCCCGCGCAATATGGCTGATTATTTCCATTTCCCTTTCGCTAAGGTTCACGCCATGGCAAAGTGCGAAACCCGGGCAGTCGGCTGCCTTGTCGGCTTTGCGGCAATTGATGAGGCTGTCCACTATCTGTCCGCATAAAAAACGCTCTCCCTTGGCTGTCTTGTAAATAGACTCGGTAATTTCGTTTTTGTCGCAGTGTACCATCAGGTAGCTGGTAATGCCCAAATCGAGCATCTTATAAATGGAATAACCCGGCTGCGGGAGGTTAAAGGCAAGGATCTGTGCCGAGGGTGCAATTACTTTTACCTGCGTGATGGTTTCGGCGTTAAAAGATGGTGAAGAAAGATCCAGAATGACCACGCCCGGACAATTCAATAGAAGCTGTTCAAACAGCTGGGTTTCGTTTTCGGCTTCCGAAACGAGCATGAAATCAGCACAGTCGTTAATCAGTGCGGATAAACCGCGCCTGAACAGGTAATTATTTCCGGCAGATATTATGCTAATCTTGTCCATAATCAGTTGCTAAATTTTACGGAACAAAAGTAAGCAATAAAACTGACAATTAATACCCACATTTAGGTATTTTGATTATCGGGCGCCGCCGGTAAATGCCGCAAAACAGGGGTGCGTAACATGATTGCGGTATGGGTTTACCCTGTTTCGTGTATTGCCCGTGCGCCCGGGGCGCAATAGCTTTGCGTTCTCATCTTGTACAAAATGATATGTGTATATATAGAAATGCGGTAGCGCCGGTGATTATCCTGCTCGCGCTGCTGTCAGTTAAATCAAAAGCCCAGTCGCTTAGCGGAACCATTACCGACTCGGCAAGCGGAGAGCCTGTGGCGGGAGCCTCTATATACTTTCCGAAGCTTAACCGGGGTACGGTTTCGGATGTAAAAGGCAGGTACCTGATTGGCTCCTTGCCCGAAGGCTTGCAGACTGTAGAGGTGAAGCTGCTCGGCTTTAAAACCATTAGCAAAGAGGTTCAGGTGCATGGCGTAGTGGTATTAAACATCAAATTGCCGGTTTTGGCGGCTTTTGCCCCGGAGGTGGTTATCACCTCCCTTGGCAATACCACCAGCCTGCTGCGTTCGCCCGTACCGGTAACGTTGGTAAGCCATGACGCCTTGCTTCAGCAGTCTTCAAACAACATTATTGACGCCATTGCCAATCAGCCGGGGCTGAATGAAATAACCGAGGGCCCGGGCATATCCAAGCCTATGATCAACGGGCTGGGTTATTTAAGGGTGCTTACGCTGGTGGACGGAGAGATACAGGAGGACCTGCCCTGGGGCGACGAGCACGGAATACTTATAGACCCCTACGCGGTTTATGATGCGGAAGTGATAAGAGGTCCGGCCTCGCTCCAATACGGCAACTATGCGGTTGCGGGGGTGGTAAGCTTTAAAACCGATCCTGTGGCCGAAGATGGAACCGTGCAGGGCAGCGTGCTGGCCGAATACCAGACCAACAACGGAATGATTGGCAATTCGGAGGAAATAGGAGGGAATGAAAAGGGTTTTGTTTGGAATCTTAGGGCAAGCATTCAGGATGCCCATTGCTACCAGAATCCCAAAGACGGCTACGTGTGGGGTACCGCCTATAACCAAAACGCCGTTAGGGGTATGCTGGGCATTGACCGCAAATGGGGCTTCAGCCGCCTGTCGTTCAGTGTGCTGCACAGGCAGGTGGAGGTACCCGACGGCAACCGCGACAGCGCCACAGGGCAATTTGAGTTTGATTATCCGCAGAACGGGCAGCTGTTTCCAAACCGGGCAAACTACCTGTCGTATGATGCGAACATTGCAGGCGACCAGGTGCTGGACCATATAATGCTCTGGTGGCAGAACAGGTTCATTCTCCGTCGGGGTATTCTGGAGGCCGACTTCGGTTACTCCCAAAGCCAAAGGCAGGAGATAGACACAGGCAGCCTACCTTTTTACAACATCACCCTGCATGATATACCATACTCGCTCAAATACCAGATTACCGGAGCGTCTTCGGGTTTGAAACTCATCGCAGGGCTGAACGGTTTGTTCGAATATGATGTAAATAATATTAACCCGCCATCGCCATATATCGGGTTTCCGTACCTGCCCGGTTACAATGATGCCGAAGGGGGAGGCTACGCCATACTTGAAAAGGACTTTGAGAAACTTACCGTAAGCGGCGGGGTAAGGTATGATGTGCGGAAAATTGACGGGCAGGCGGTGTGGTTACTAAACGCCTACACACGACAGCAGCAGGAGGTAGCCCCCGGTACCGCAGGCGCATATCCCCAATACCCGGCAGTAAATAACCTGTATGAGGGTTTTTCTGCGAGCCTGGGCGCATCTTATCAGCTGCCGCACAACAATTACATTAAGCTGAACTTTGCAAAGAGTTACCGCGCTCCGTCTATTCAGGAACTGGCTTCAAACACAATAAATGCAGGCGCCAATGCGTATGTTGTTGGAAACCCCGGCCTGCAAGCGGAACAGGGCTACGAATCGGATCTGATATTCGGCAACAACGGAAAGGATATAAGCTTTGAAGCGGATGGATTTTTCAATTATATCTCTCATTTTATCTTCACCGACCGTACCGATTCTTCGGAACAGGGCTTTCCTGTTTATCAGTATAGTTCTAACAATGCAATCGTAACCGGTGTTGCAGCCTATTTCAATATCCACCCTGCCGATACAAGGTGGATTGAAATAGATAACGGCTTTACCTACATCTATACTTTTATGCCTAACCAGACTGACTCCACACAGTTTGTGCCGCTTACTCCGGCCCCGCGCCTTACAAGTGAAGTAAAATTCAAGCTGCAAAAAGCCAATGCTCATCGGCTAATAGCGAATAGCTATTTAGAATTCGGAATTGCAAAGTATTGGGCGCAGAACAATGTGTACAGCGCCCTTTACACCGAGTTGCCATCCGAGGCATATACCTTGTTTAATGCCGGAATAGGAACTAATTTTGTTAACCGGAATAATGGCAGGACTATCTGCTCACTCTATATTAATTGCACCAACCTTACCAATCTGGCTTATTCGGATCATTTGAGCCACAATGCCTATTTTCTGGCCTATAACAGGGTGCCGGTGGCTGTTACGCAGCAGGGCATGGGCATATATAATATGGGGCGAAGTATTGGCTTTAAGGTGGTTTTTCCTATTGGAGGGCACAAAATTTCGGATATGGAAAGAGATGTACCTGATTCAAGGTGAAGATTCCATATTTACCTTTCTCGCTTCCATGCAAGTGCATGACCTATTAATGATGAATGCAGACTACCGGGAATATTTTGTAACACTCACCTTATTCTGATGCCATCCCATTCATTGATTTAAAATTTTACCGATTGTTAAAGGGAATAGAAGATATTGTAATTTTGGCGAGTCCATAAAATTAGCTCACCGTGAAGAATCTATTATTGCTTATTTTACCTGTGTTCTTAATAAGCACAAATTCTTATTGTCAGGGAAAACATAAGATAAAATATCAATATATG
>JABEUT010000317.1 GCA_013044305.1 Bacteroidia bacterium | reverse complement strand
ATACAGCAACGAGAATGAGATACTCGGAAATTCAGCACACCCGGAAGAAACCTACCTGAATATAATTATGCCGGCAAAACTCGCCATCAGCCTGAAATACATTGAAAACAGCAATCTCACTACGGATATGCGCATCATTTTTAAAACAATTGGGAAAATACTCAAACCCCGGTATCGGGATAAAAAGGCATAATTTGCTAAACATTGTCACAACATGCAACGCCGGCCTCTATTCAACTATATAAGCTCTATCAGTGTAATTTCGGGGAGCATACCTACCCTGCCCGGAAATCCGATATGCCCCAATCCTCTGTTTACATAAAGGCATTGCTCATGATGCCTGTATATACCCGCCCAGCGATCGTATCTCCATTGAACAGGGCTCCACTTCCAGTTGCCGATTACGATGCCAAACTGCATTCCGTGGGTATGCCCGGAAAGGGTCAGATCTATGTGGGTTTTCCCGCAAACCTCCTCATCCCAGTGAGAAGGGTCGTGTGACAAGAGTATACTGAACGGAATATCTGCCGTACCTTTTAAGGCATCTGGCAGGAATCCGTATCTTGCAAATGGCGGATTGCCCCAGTTTTCAACACCGATGACAGCTATTTTTTCTCCGTTCCTTTCTAAAATGCGGTTCTCATTCAGTAGTATATCGAAGCCTGCATGTCGTTCAAACTCTATCAGGTCGTTTAAATTTTTCTTTTTGGCATCCTCCGTCGGCCACTTTACATAATCACCATAATCATGGTTGCCCAATATGGAATATTTACCAATAGATGCATGAAGCCCCGAGAGTATTTCACTCCACCCCTTAGTTTCTTCGGCCGTGTTGTTCACCATATCCCCGGTAAAGAAGATGAGGTCGGGCGAAAGTTCGTTTATAAGCTCAACAGCTTCCTGCACACGCCCGTGGTGATTGTAAAAACTACCGATATGCATATCGGAAATCTGCACAATTTTCAGACCTTTAAAGCTTGCCGGCAGGTTTTTAAAATGCAATTTTTGCCTTACTACCCTGAAATCAAACCTGCCAATTATAATCCCTCGGATGATAGCGGCCAGCAACACTATACCCAATACTCCGCCGGTAATGAGCAGGGTTTCCAGATCAAGACGCGTTTGAGAACTGTGAATAATAAAACGGTTCAATAAAATATAAACTCCGTGTACCAGCAGTGAAAGCACCACAAACACGCTGAAAAGTAACTTAGGCAGGAAATCGGCCATGGCTATGCCCACTACCTGAAAGGCATAGTAAGTGCGCCTGACGTGTGATCGCCTATTACGCATGGACAGGGGAACGAGCAATGAAAGAAACAGCACGCAACCCGTTTCAATCCAATATATGAAAGAAAAAATGGCAAGCAAATGATGTTTATGCCATGCTGACAGAAGGATATAACCGCCTGCATAAGCGCCCGCCTCAATTATTAACACAGCAGTGATGATAAAGATTGCAAAAAATGGGTTTCTTCGGCGCATAATTATCCGTATATTTGCCAAAATTCGATAAAATATCAATCTGACCCTTAAAAATTAATTTCAATGAAACGATTTATACAGGTAGTACTTGTAAGTCCGCTTTTTATTATCGGATGCAATAATGCCGAAAAACAGCAGATTAAAGATTTAAGCGCCCAGGATTCAGCGCTCTTGCAAAAGAACATGGTGCAGGACACCACCATTATGACCTATATCAAGTCATTCAATGAGATTGAAGCAAACCTCGACACCGTGAAAGCAAAAGAGAAAATGCTTCAGATTAACAATGGCGAAAGCGTTGATCAGAAAGAGAATATCGTATCGGACATCCGTTCCATCGGTGCATTGATGCTTAAGAATAAGAGACAAATCGCTTATCTTGAATCCAGACTTAAGAAAAGTAACGGAAAGAATCAGGAGTTGCAGAAAATGATTGCACACCTTACCGAGGAACTGAATGAGAAGGATGCCCAGATAGCTTCACTGCAAAGCCAGCTTGCGGAGTCTAATGCCTCCTTAAAAGATGAAATTCAGAAGTTTAACGACAGCATGGAGACAATATCCAAACAAAAAGGGGAAATATCTACTATGACTACCGATATGAACACTGTATATTACGCCATCGGAACCATGAAAGAGCTTAAACAAAAGGGGGTCGTTACCAGGGAAGGCGGAATTGCAGGTATAGGGTCCACAGCTGAACTTAAAAAGGACTTTAACACTTCCTATTTTACCAAAGCAGATTTAACCAACCTGAAAACCCTGCCGCTTTATAGCAAGTTTGAAAAACTGGTTACCAATCATCCTACCGATTCTTATTCCATCACTGGAAGCAAAAAATCGGATAGCCTTTTAATAAAGGACTCCAAAGCATTCTGGAGCCAAAGCAAGTATCTGGTGGTTATTGTAAAATAATCCATCCGGTTAAAAACTGGTATGCATAATACAACCATTATTTAACCAGGAATTATGCTTAACAAAAAGGTTTATTCACTGTTACTTGCCGTTGCTGTGGGCTGGGCTGTCTATTTCTTTTCAGAAACAGCAAGCGGTTCCGGAGAAAAGTCATACCTACCCGCGGTTGCCAGACATACTGCCGACACAATCGGCGCCGACACGCTTGGTAAAAGTAGAAAAACAAAAGACAGCCTCTTTTTAAGTCAGGTTGAACTGAACAACTGCTATGTGATAGATTCATTCTTTAAGGCAATGAATTATCGTCAACGGTTTAATGGTAACGTACTTATTGCCCATAACGGCAAGGTACTTTTTAGCGGCTCCTTTGGTTTTGCCAATTATAAGAAGAAGACCGAACTTACCGATTCATCAGAATTTCAGCTTGGCTCCGTATCAAAACAATTTACTGCAACAGCAATAATGAAGCTGGAAGAACAGGGTAAACTAAAATTTGACGATTCTATTCAGCAATTTTATCCCGATTTTCCCTATCATGGTATTACAGTGCGCTAACTGCTCGACCACAGATCGGGGCTGCCCAATTACATGTACCTGTGCAGTTCTGTAAACAAGGATGAAAATGGCTTTATCGATAACCAGCAGGTGGTAGATTACTTAACACGTTACCATCCCTCGCGTTATTTCCGCCCCGATTTGCGCTTTAACTACAGCAATACAAACTACTGCCTGCTTGCGGCAATAGTCGAAAAAATCAGCGGAGAAAGTTTTTCACAATTCATGACCGATCATTTCTTTCAACCTTTGGGAATGAAGCATACCTTTATTTATGACAAGACGGACACAGTGATACCCAACCGTGTGCAAGGCTACAACGCAAATTACAACCGTTCCGGCATCGACTTTCTGGATGGCGTTACAGGAGATAAGGGTGTTTATTCAACAACTGCCGACATGCTGAAATGGGATCAGGCGCTTTACACCAATCAGGTAATAAATCAGAAAACCCTTAAGCAGGCATTTGCCCCGCATGGAAGATGGATGCGCCAACGCAATTATGGTTACGGATGGTGGCTGATGCCTTTCGGCGACGACACCCTTACCTACCACGACGGATGGTGGCATGGCTTTAACTGTGCGTTTATAAGAGACGTGAAATACCACAACACCATTATTGTACTAAGCAACCACGTAAACTGGTGCATCAATAAAAGCAGGGAACTGCTTTATGTATTGAGAGCAACACTCAAGGAGTCTTCAGTTCCCGCCGATCTTTCCTCCGACAATACACAGGGTACTGAAGGAAATACCCATTCCGGTGAGAATGCCTCTGAATAATCAATCCTTAAAGGTTTTTGGCACACCCGGGTCGGTAATAAGGATAAAATCTCCGAGATCTTTATACTTTGACCAATCAACTTTCGGGAATATGCTGTCTAAGTCACTTGAACTGGAAACAACAAGAATACGGAGCTTCGGATCATATTTTTTAAGCTGTGCAACCACT
>JABEUT010000316.1 GCA_013044305.1 Bacteroidia bacterium | reverse complement strand
TCTTTATTGTGCACATTACCTGCCTGCGGGCACAGGATATATACTGCGACAGCGCTGTGGCAAAGCACGTCTTCAATCCTTCAAGGCTTACCATGGTTGAGCCATGCGTAACGGTAAAAGGGGTTGTAAAATTCCTGCTGCCCGGCCGCGACGGCGACATGCACATTGCGCTTAAACCCGACTCCGGCTATTCTCGCCTGATAAATGCAAGCAACATTGCGGTGTGGGACAGCTGCCTGGTATGCGAAATAGTATGCCAGCATGCACCCGACAGCACCGCAGGCGTGGGCGACATCTGCAAAGGGTATGTGAACCACGTACAGGTTCCCCGTGCAGGTTCGCATATAGCGGTAACGGGAACGCTGGCGGAAGATGACGGCGAAGGCATCCTGGGGAAATACGGCTGGATGGAGATACACCCGGTTACCGCCATCGCGTCATTGAAACCTGTACAGCGGCAGCCGGGCCGCTAAGCCCTGCGGGAAATACTGCACTTAACTGTTCATTTTGTGGTGACCGCAGAGACCTGTGTTTAAATAAATATACTTTTTATACTCTATTTAACTATTTATATATATATTTGGTTTAAACCTGCCGCATTACGAATTAAGAAATTCTTAAGAAACCAAAACAACATATATATATGAATACAAACGGAACAAAATCGGCGCGGGTGAACCGCGCGAAAAAAGAATGGAGCCTCGCCATGAAAGAATGGGAAGAAGCCAACCTGGTCTGCGCCAAAACAGTGCGTGTGCTGGAACGCAATTTTTTCGTGTTAAGAAAAAAAACGCTTGTACTCGAGCTAAGCTATATGAGGCTGAAAGAAGCGCGCCGCGCAAAGAAAACAAACGGACGGAGGTAATCTGATCCTTTAAGATGATAAAAGAAATATAACCATTCAACAATTAAAAAAACATGGCACTCACCGAATTAACAGTGGTAACCCCTCCGGCAACGGAACTGAACCTTGCCACGGTAAAAAATTACCTGCGCATTGATTTTACCGACGACGACACACTCCTTACCACCCTCATTCAATCGGCGAGAGAAAGGGCTGAACAGTACTGCAACCGCGCCTTTATTACCCAAACGCTCGGGGCATATTACGACAAGATAGAGCGAAGCTTCGGCCTGCCGAGGGCGCCAATACAAAACGTTAGCTCCGTGCAACTCATTTATTTGGACGAGGTGAGCAACCTGAACGCCAACGCCGATTACTTTGTATTGGGCAACCAGGACAAGTGGATAACCATTACCGCCACCACCTACAACCTGCCCCCCGGATTTTCGCCGGGCGACGACATTAGCCGCTACCACTTGAACGTAACCTATACGGCAGGCTACGGCAATTCATGGACAAGCGTTCCGGCGGGCATACAGGAAGCCATCATGAAAATGGCCGGAGCGGCATACGAATTGCGCGAAGACGCCTTTGTTACAAACAAAACGGGCTCCACAGGTGTGATAACCATACCCAACAGCGCCAAGGCTCTGCTTGAGGCCTACAGAATTATTCCTTTATGAATTATGAGTTATGGGATATGAATTTTCAACTTTCAACTTTTAATTTTCAATTACCTAAGTATGATTGGTTCAATGAGGTATAAGATAAGCGTACAGCAGCTAAGCACAACCCCTGACGGCACGGGCGGGGCATCGGGAACGTGGACAAATATGAAAACCCTTTTTGCCGATGTGCAGCTTACCGGATCGGGGCGCCTGTTTGTTCAGGGGCAGGAATACACAGGCTCCTTTTATACCGTAACGTGCCGCTACAATTCGTTCCTCTATACCGCCCCTGTTGAGAATTACCGTCTTATCCTGGACCCCGACGGCACCGGCACCACCCTGAAAATACTTGCCGCGGGCAATGCCGACCTGCTTAAAAAATACATCTCACTTACCTGTATTAACAACGGCTGAAACCATGGAAACGAACAACCTGACAACGGCATTGCAATCATACTTTGACCGCGTAAGGAATAAGATACAGGATGCCGTATCGGAAACGGCTGCCGCAATGGCCGAAAGCGCGGCAAAAAAGGCTCCTCACCATCTCAAAGGCCACATCACTCCGGTTATAGGCCATAAAGGCTTCCCGGCAAAAGTATCGGCGGTATCGCCGCAAGCTGCAATAGCTGAATACGGCGCTGTGCATAATCCGGTGGAAGACATGCACAGGAATACCGTGCATCACCTTCATGCAGAGGGCAGAGCCAGGCATGGCAGCAATTCCGCAGCGGGCAAACCATACCTGAACCCCTCCTTCGAAGAGCAGATGCCGCGCCTGCTTGATAAGCTGCAAGCCATTTTATCTGAATAACCGAAACTCATAACCCCCAAACACCCGACAAACCATGAAAGACTGTTCCACCGCCATACGCGCCGCCTACTTTGCCGCCCTTAATAACAACGTAACGCTCAATTCGGTTCCTGTGCCTTTTTACGACCAGGTTCCGTCCGGCGCTTTATACCCGTATATATATGTGTCCGACTTTACCTGCACCGAGGAAACCACCAAAGACAGCTTCGGGTACGATGCCACGATGACCATTGTTGCGGTTATGAAATACCCCGCCAACTTCGGCGGCGAGAGCGACACAGACCTGATAGCGGCACAGGTTGAAAACATCATCAGGGGGGCCACCACAGCCTCCGACCCCATAAGCTTCCTTCCGGGATTCATCAATGTGATAACCGACCTGGAACAAACCAACTACTTCCGCGCGGAGGCGCCCGACGGCATTTTGTTTTACCGCACGCTTAAATTCAGGCACAGGGTGCAGGAGGCAGGGTGATAGGATTCTGTGATAAATCCGGATTAAAATTAATATGTAT
>JABEUT010000315.1 GCA_013044305.1 Bacteroidia bacterium | reverse complement strand
GGGCGCTGCTCGAGTCGTTCGGAATACCATTTAAAAAACCAGAAACAAACAAATAATACAATAAGACAAGATGGCAAAAGAATGCATAAAGGCCCGCCAAAGGAAAAGAGAAAAAATGGTAGCGCAGTACGCCGCCAAAAGAGCGGAGCTGAAAAAAAAGGGCGACTATGCCGCACTTAGCAAGCTTCCTAAAAATTCATCGGCGGTAAGATTGCGCAACCGCTGCCATATTACAGGACGGCCGCGTGGCTATATACGCCAGTTTGGCATCTGCCGTAACCTGTTCCGCGACTGGGCGCTTAACGGCAAAATACCGGGAGTAACCAAGGCAAGCTGGTAAGTAAAATTAAAATAAATAAGAAATTACAATAAAGCAATGACCGATTCAATAGCAGATTACCTTACAAGAGTACGCAACGCCATAAAAGCCAGGCACCGCCTGGTGGAAATTCCGGCTTCGGGCCTGAAAAAAGAAATAACCAGGATATTGCACGAAAAAGGCTATATCCTCAACTACAAGGTGGAAGAAACCCCCGGCCACCAAGGCCTGATAAAGGTGGCGCTGAAATACAACTCACCGGCCCGCATACCGGCGATAAAAAAGATAGAACGCGCCAGCCGCCCGGGGCTGCGCAGGTATGTGCAGGCAGATAACCTGCCGCGTGTGCTCAACGGGCTGGGAATAGCCATCATGTCCACCTCAAAAGGCGTGATGACCGATAAGGAGGCAAAAACTCAAAAAGTAGGCGGAGAAGTAATCTGTTACGTGTACTAACGCCGGTTAATGATAAATAATCTATAAAAAAACAGTTAAGCAAAGCCATGTCAAGAATAGGAAAACAGCCGATAATGATACCCAAAGGCACCGAAGTAAGCGTTCAGAAAAACGTGGTGAAGGTAAAAGGCCCTAAAGGTGAACTTACCCGCACCATAAGCCCCGCCATACAGGTAGCGGTAAAGGACGGACAGGTAGCCCTAACCCGCCCCGACGATCAAAAGGAGAACAAGGCGCTGCACGGGCTTTACAGGGCGCTTATACAAAATATGGTTACAGGAACCACCACCGGATTTAAAACAACCCAGGAGGTTGTAGGCGTTGGTTTCAGGGCAAGTGTGCAGGGGCAGGTGGTGGAGCTTACGCTGGGTTATTCGCATACCGTAATATTTGAGCTTCCGAAAGAAATAAAAGCCACCGCAACAAGCGAAAAGGGCAAGGCGCCCACGCTGGTGCTGGAATCGGCCGATAAGGAACTGCTGGGCATGGTGGCAGCCAAAGTACGCTCCCTGCGCCGCCCCGATGTATATAAAGGCAAAGGAGTGCGCTTTGCAGGCGAACAGTTACGGATTAAACCAGGCAAAGCAGCAGCAGGATCGGGAGCAGCTAAATAGAACCATACAATATCAATTATAAACAGATTATGGCAAGCAATAAATTGTTAAGAAGACAGAAAATAAGATACCGGATACGGAAGAGGATTTCGGGTTCGGATACCCTGCCCAGACTATCGGTGTACCGCAGCAACAGCGAGATATACGCACAAGTGATAAATGATTTGAGCGGTAAAACCCTCATTTCGGCCTCGTCGCGCGACAAGGAACTGCAAAAAGCCAAAGGCAGCAAAATCGAAATAGCCAAGAAAGTAGGCATGGCGCTGGGCGAAAAAGCTAAAAAAGCAGGTATTGAAACCATACTTTTCGACCGCGGAGGTTATCTCTTCCACGGAAGGGTAAAGGCGCTGGCAGACGGGGCAAGAGAATCGGGACTGAAATTTTAACATACTTCTATAAAGACTAAAAAAAATGGCAAGCAATGCAAACACCCCGGTAAAACGGGTACGTTCATCGGATATAGAGCTTAAAGACAAACTTGTAGCGGTACAGCGCGTAACCAAAGTTACCAAAGGCGGAAGAACATTCAGCTTTGCAGCCATTGTAGTTGTAGGCAACGAAAAAGGAGTGGTAGGCTACGGACTCGGAAAAGCACGCGAGGTTACCGATGCAGTTACCAAAGGAATTGAAGACGCCAAAAAGAACCTGATAAAGGTTGCCATATATAAAGGAACCATCCCCCACCTGCAACAGGGCAAGTACGGAGGCTCCGATGTATTACTGAAACCCGCCGCGGCAGGTACAGGAGTAATAGCCGGCGGCGCCATGCGCGCAGTGCTGGAAAGCGTGGGAATAAAGGATGTGCTGGCCAAATCAATGGGCTCATCGAACCCGCATAACGTAGTAAAAGCTACCATGAACGCCCTTGTTCAGCTGCGCGACCCCAGAACCATTGCAGCACAAAGGAATATCGAAGTAGAACAAGTTTTTAACGGTTGAAAAGAAAAGATAATAAGTAATTAAACCGCCACCCCACTATGAGTAAGATAAAGATAAAACTGGTACGCTCCGGCATAGACCATCCGGGAAGCCAGAAACGGACACTGAAAGCCCTCGGATTCACAAGGCTTAACCAGGTGCTGGAGAAAACCGACACGCCCCAGATAAGAGGTATGGTACGCAAGGTGCATCACCTGGTAGAAATAACAAAATAGAACACAGCAATTACAAACCAGAGCATAATAAAATGGAATTACATAACTTAAAACCGGCCCGCGGTTCAGTAAAAAAACGGAAAAGAATAGCACGCGGCGAAGGATCGCGCGGAGGAACGGCAACCCGTGGTAACAAAGGCGCACAGGCAAGAGCCGGATACCACTCCAAACGGGGTTTTGAAGGCGGACAGATGCCCTTGCACAAACGCATACCCAAGTACGGCTTCAAGAACATTAACCGCGTGGAATACCACGGGGTGAACCTTGACCTGATAGCGGAACTTGCCGAAAAAAACAAGCTGAAAAAAATTGACCGCGAGGTGCTGATAAAGCATGGAGCCGCATCCAAAAACGACCTTATTAAGGTACTGGGAAGAGGCTCCGATAAGTTCAATGCCGCCCTCGAAATATCTGCCGACGCCTTTTCAGGTTCCGCCAAGGAAGCCATAGAAGCAAAAAAAGGCAAAGCCATTATTTTAAAGAAAGAAAAGGTATAATAGAAACGTAATTTGTAAACTGCCAAGCAGAAGAAGTGAGAAACCTGATAAATACAATTAAAAATATCTTCGCCATAGAAGATTTAAGAGTACGGATCATAAGCACGATAGGCTTTTTGGCTGTTTACAGGTTAGGCTCTTATATCGTTCTGCCCGGCGTAGATGCTGCCCACCTGGCTGCAGCAAGGGGCGGAGGCGATACCGGACTGGTAGGCCTTATCAACATCTTTGCCGGAGGCGCCTTTGGCAGGGCTGCCATATTCGGGCTTGGCATCATGCCTTATATCTCGGCCTCCATTGTAATACAGTTGCTTGGCATAGCCGTACCCTATTTCCAGAAACTTCAGAAAGAAGGCCCCAGCGGCCAGAAAAAAATTGAACGCATTACCCGCGTGCTTACTGTGTTTGTTACAGCCTTCCAGGCTCCCGGATATATCGCTTCGCAGATTGCCCCATATATGGGCGGACCAATTACTGCGTTCTTTTACGTGCGCTCCACCCTTATCCTTGTAGCAGGTACCATTTTTGTAATGTGGCTGGGCGAAAAGATTACAGATAAAGGCATAGGCAACGGCATATCACTCATTATCATGATTGGTATCATTGCCCGGCTTCCATTTGCTATCGCCGCCGAATTCGGCTCAAGGATTTCGGCAACAGGAGGCGGACTTATCGTATTTCTGATAGAGCTGGTGGTGCTGGTGCTGGTGGTTATGGCAACCATACTGCTGGTGCAGGGTACGCGGCGTATTCCGGTACAGTTTGCCAAACGCATTGTGGGCAACAGGCAATACGGAGGCGCACGCCAGTTTATACCGCTGAAGGTGAATGCCGCAGGCGTTATGCCCATCATATTTGCCCAGGCCATCATGTTTCTGCCCCTTACCCTTGCCGGTTTCTCCAACTCGGCAGCCATCACGGGCTTTGTAGGCACTTTTTCCGATATCGGAGGGTTTTGGTACAACCTTGTTTTCGGGCTTATGATTGTAGCCTTTACCTATTTCTACACAGCCGTTATCATTAACCCCAACCAGATGGCAGAGGATATGAAACGAAACGGAGGTTACGTACCGGGAATAAAACCGGGTAAAAAAACTGCAGAATACATAGATCTTGTAATGTCGAGGATAACCCTGCCAGGTTCAATATTTCTGGCCTTTATAGCCATTATGCCGGCCATAGCCATGAAATTCAATGTGGACTCGCAGTTTTCGCGCTTTTACGGTGGCACATCATTGCTCATACTCGTAGGGGTTATGATTGACACCCTGCAGCAGATAGAAAGCTATTTACTGATGCGGCATTACGACGGGCTGATGAAAACCGGCAGGATAAAGGGGAGAACATCCCTAAGCGGCGTAACGGCGTAATCATTTGTTCAGGATGGGTCCTATTTATTATAAAACGGAAAGCGAAATCCGTAAAATTCGCGAAAGTTCTTTGATTGTTTCAGATACCCTCGCCGAGGTAGGCAAAGCCATAAAACCCGGGGTAACAGGCCTGCAGCTAGATAAAATAGCTGAAGACTATATAAAGAGCGTGGGCGCAAAACCCGCTTTTAAAGGTTACAAAGGCTTTCCCGGCACATTGTGCATTTCGGTAAACGCCCAGGTGGTACATGGCATACCGGGCAACTATCCGCTTAAAGAAGGAGACATTATTTCGGTTGACTGCGGAGTAGTAAAAGACGGCTTTTACGGCGATTCGGCATATACCTTCGCCGTGGGCAATATAAACGCGGAAACGGCTCAACTGCTTAAAATTACCAAAGAATCGCTTTACAAAGGAATAGAGGCAGCCCGCTGCGGCAACAGGATAGGCGACATAGGCGCCGCGGTGCAGGAATACGTAGAAAGATATAATTACGGCGTTGTGCGCGAACTTGTTGGACATGGCATAGGCAGGAACCTGCACGAGTCGCCCGATGTGCCCAACTACGGGAAAAGAGGGAACGGCACGGCACTGAAACGCGGCATGGTAATATGTATAGAGCCTATGATAAACATGGGTACAAGAAACGTAAAACAGGAAGCCGACGGCTGGACAATGACAACAAGCGACGGCAAACCATCGGCTCACTTTGAACATACCATAGCCATTACCGACGGAGAAGCGCAGATATTGACAACATTCGGGAAAATAGAAAATATATAAAAACAAACAGCGGTACTTTACCGCATTTTTTGAAAAAAAAGCATCAGTTGAAATAATGACCAAACAGCTATCCATACAACAAGACGGCACCATTACCGAAGCACTGTCAAACGCCATGTTCAGGGTAGAGCTGGAAAACGGGCATCTCATTACGGCACATATATCGGGCAAAATGAGAATGAACTATATTAAACTGCTGCCGGGCGACAAGGTAAAACTTGAACTGTCGCCATACGACTTGAGCAAAGGACGGATAATAATGAGATATTAAGCCAATCATTAAAGCTAACAGTAAACCAAATACCATGAAAGTAAGAACATCGATAAAAAAGAGAAGCTCCGACTGCAAAATTGTGCGGCGCAAAGGGCGCTTGTATGTTATCAACAAGAAAAATCCAAAATTCAAACAAAGACAGAAGGGAGGCTGATAAGCAACAGGTTGCAATGAGTTGTAATGCATGGATAAATCAAAAGAAATACCTTATACATTGCTTATACTTTATTATTCATAAATAATTACTACCTTTGCACCCCTTAAAAAAAGACTTAACAGGTAACAAAATTCATCCACAACAACCAATTAATCACCAATGGCACGTATAGCAGGAGTAGATTTGCCCGGAAACAAACACGGCGACATAGGACTTACCTCCATTTACGGAATAGGGCGCAGGCTTGCCCTGATGATCTTGAAGGAAGCCAATGTAAACCCTGACAGGAAAGTATCGGACTGGAATGATGCGGAGCTTAACGCCATCAGGAAAATAATAACCGACAAAATAAAAGTGGAAGGCGCACTGCGCTCCGAAGTGCAGCTGAACATAAAACGACTTATAGACGTTGGCTCCTACAGGGGCATGAGGCACCGTTTGGGTCTGCCGGTAAGGGGACAGAACACCCAAACAAACGCACGCACCCGCAAAGGCAAGCGCAAGACCATAGCCAATAAGAAAATGGCAACCAAATAATAAATAACCGGACTCCGTAAAACAATCATCATACACCGAAAATGGCAAAGGCACAACAACAGGCATCAGGCAACGAAAAGGCGGCAAAGACAGTTAAAAAGAGAACTGTAAAAGTTGAATCTACCGGTCAGCTGCATGTAAACGCAACCTTCAACAACATCATCATTACCTTTACAAACCTCCACGGACAAACCGTAGCCTGGTCGAGCGCCGGCAAGGTGGGTTTCAGGGGCGCCAAAAAGAATACGCCCTTTGCCGCGCAGGTGGCATCGCAGGATGCAAGCAAACAGGCTTTTGATCTGGGCATGCGCAAGGTAAAAGTTTATGTAAAAGGCCCGGGTTCAGGCAGAGATTCGGCTATACGTACCGCCGGAGCATCGGGGATAGAAATAACCGAAATAAACGACATTACACCGCTGCCGCATAACGGATGCAGGGCGCCCAAAAGAAGAAAGGTATAACATCCGGACAAAAAAACAAAAGCAACCTTTTAATACGCCAATAATACTCAACCTAAACACATACATTAAATAATGGCAAGATATACCGGCCCCCGTTCCAGAATCGCAAGAAAATTTAAAGAACCCATTTACGGAGCCGATAAGGTTCTGGAGAAAAAGGCATACCCGCCGGGACAACACGGCTTTGGCAAAAAAAGAGGCTCCAAGCAGTCGGAATACTCCGAACAGCTTCAGGAGAAACAAAAAGCCAAATACACCTATGGAATCCTTGAAAGACAATTCCGCAAAACCTTTGCAAAGGCCAGCCACAGCAAAGGTATAACAGGTGTAGTGCTGCTGCAGCTGGTGGAATCGCGCCTCGACAATGTGGTGTACCGCATGGGCATAGCCCCAAGCCGCAACGCCGCGCGGCAGCTGGTATCGCACTGCCATATAGCAGTGAACGGCAAAGTGGTAAACGTGCCCTCATACACCGTTAAGCCTGGATTTAAAGTAGCGGTAAGGGAAAAAAGCAAATCGCTTGAAGCCATTACAAGGAGCGTAGGACCGGGCAGCCCCCACCCCTACCCCTGGATAGAATTCAATCCGCAGACCCTTGAAGGCACATACATATCACTGCCCGAACGCGCACAGATACCCGAAAACATCAGGGAGCAGCTGATTGTTGAATTGTATTCGAAATAATGCTTAACCTCAACCGACAGATTTAAAACCTTAACACTAAAATCTCAATACAACCTTATGGCAATACTTGCATTTCAAAAGCCCGACAAAGTTATAATGACTTCTTCCTCCGACACCGAAGGAGAATTTGAATTTAAACCCCTTGAACCGGGTTACGGAATAACCATTGGCAATGCGCTGCGCCGCATCCTTTTGTCATCGCTGGAAGGTTATGCCATTTCTTCCATCAAGATTCAGGGTGTAGACCATGAGTTTACTACCATTAAGGGCGTAATGGAAGACATTACCGAAATAATACTGAACCTGAAACAGGTTAGGTTTAAAAAACAGATTGAAGGTACCAACACCGAGAAGGTAACCATTTCCATAACCGATAAGGATGAGTTTACCGCCGGCGATATAGGCAAGTTCACATCGGCTTTCCAGGTGCTTAACCCGGAACTGGTTATCTGCCGCATGGACAGCAACGTGAAACTGAAAATAGATTTGACCATCATAAAAGGAAGAGGCTACATACCGGCAGAAGAAAACAAGCCTTTGAACGGTGAAATAGGCCTTATACCTATTGATTCTATCTTTACCCCCATAAAAAATGTAAGATACAATGTGGAGAACTTCAGGGTGGAACAAAAAACCGACTATGAAAAACTATTGCTCACGGTAACCACCGACGGCTCCATACATCCGAAAGAAGCCCTGAAAGAGGCAGCCAAAATACTGATATACCACTTTGCGCTGTTCTCCGACGAAAAGATTACCCTCGACCTCGACAGCAAAAAGGACAATGAGGAACTGGATGAAAACGATTTGAGGATACGCCAGCTGCTTAAAACCAAGCTTGTAGATATGGACCTTTCGGTGCGCGCCCTGAACTGCCTGAAGGCAGCCGAAGTAGCCACACTGGGGCAACTGGTTCAATTCAACAAGAACGACCTTCTCAAGTTCCGGAATTTCGGCAAAAAATCACTTACCGAGATTGAAGACATGATACGCACCAAAGGACTGAACTTCGGCATGGCTATAGAAAAATACGGGCTTGATAAAGAATAATTTGCTAAACGAAAAGGAATAACCGGGTTAATTTTTTCCAGCCCGTTATTGTTAAACAACAACACAGTAAAACGTTATGAGACACTTAAATAAACATAATCACCTGGGCAGGACCAACACGCACCGCAAAGCCATGTTGTCCAACATGTCGTCCTCCCTCATCATTCATAAAAGAATAAACACCACCGTAGCCAAGGCTAAGGAGTTGCGTACTTTTGTGGAGCCGCTCATCAACAGGTCAAAAGAGGACACCACCCACAACAGGCGTATCGTGTTCAGCTATCTGGGCGATAAGGATGCGGTAAAGGAATTGTTCAGGGAGGTTTCGCCAAAAATTACCAGCCGCCCGGGCGGATATACCCGTATACTGAAAACAGGCACCCGCCTTGGCGACAACTCGCAGATGTGCTTTATTGAACTGGTGGATTTCGGACAGCAAACTGCATCAACCGCAGGCAAGGCCGAAACGGAAGAAAAGAAAGGCAAAACGCGCCGCGGCAGACGCAAAGGCGCCGCCGGAGCCGAGGCAACCGCCAAGAAGAAAGAAGCGGAAGCCAACGCCTGACACCCGGTATCAAAAAAAACTGAAGTTCAACTTACTTTGCCTAATCTCCCTGCCTATGGACGGGGGAATAGCATGTCATTTGCCTGAACTTACCTATACTTAATTCAAGCGGGGCAATCGGCCGGAATGGTTGCTAAGCAAGCATCTTATCTCGGTTTACCATTAACTCCTTCCGGTGCATCATTGCCCATTATACCACAAGAGAAAGGGCTTTTGGGGGCAGGTAACATTCGGTTTTTTTCAGTTTTGAAAAATAGATATAAACATAACCTTGCAACTGTTCAGCCAGCCGTCGCAAGGCTGAAAGTACTGCAACATCAACTGCTATCAATCATTCCTCAATTTAACGGCCATACCGGATATTACGTACTCGTTGTGGTTGTAATAGACCTGCGTATTAACAACCGCATCGGCTCCGGCTTTTTTCGCTTCCTGCAAAAACTGCTGCTTTTCCTCATTGAGACTTATGCCATCGGTAACAATGTATTCAAGCTCGTCGTAATGCCTGTCGGGCATTTTGGTAAAGTATAGTTTAACATCTTGGGAATCGCTATCCTTTAGTGTAAGAAATTCGGTTTGGGTGCAGGAGCTTGCTGTAACCACAAACAGGATAAAGGCGAAAGCGCGTAAAATGATTTTTGTTTTGTTCATACCCTCTATATTTAATATGCCAATATAATGCCGCCTGTTGCAAGCGCTTCATTTTTAACAAATTATTAACAAGGCAAGGCCTGTATAGCGAATGGGCAGAAATGCTGTTGTAAGTAGCATTAGTGGATTCCCAACAGCAGGTGCATGGAGCCTCTGGGGCAGTGTTATTTAGCCGACAGCTTGTCTCTTATTTCCATCAAAAGCTTATCGGTAGATGAAGGTTCAGGGGGCGGTGCAACTGCTTCCTTTTTGGTCTTTGCAGCATTAATTGCTTTAATGATAACGAAAAGCGTAAGGGCTACGATAAGAAACGATATGACGCTTGAAATGAAACTGCCATATTTTATAGCAGTACCGGGTATTACAAGCTGGTTTAAATCGGCAAGCTTGGCAAAAGTGAGTGCAGGTTTTAATATTGCCGGGGAGATGATGTCGTTTACCAGCGAGGAGACGATCTCCTTAAATGCGGCGCCTACCACAAAGCCCACGGCCAGCTCTAACACGCTGCCTTCCATGGCAAACTTTTTAAATTCTGAAATAAATGACATAGTGTTTGTTTTAGAGGTTTATAATCGCACTTTGTTTAAATTTTGAAGCCCAGTCCGGCGCCTAATATGTCCTTAATTTGTAAACGGGGCCCTTTGCCTACCTGCGTTTCGGCACCGTTCACTGATTTGTAAACGGGCACCAATACCGTATTATCATAAATGGTCTGGTAGTTGAAGGTTACGGCAAGCACCTTGCTTACCTTTATCTGAAGCAGGCCGTACCAGTCAACTACTATATTCTGCGGATTTTTAAGATAGTTTGAGAATAGTTCAAGGTTGGTATTAAAGCTTACTTTTTTGCTGAAGGTATGGATATATGAAGTTTTCAGGTAGGCGCCGAATTCTGTCAGCTCATTTTTTCCGGGGGTTATAATCTGCCCGTTGCTGCCTCTTACCGCCGGAGTAACCCCGTAATCGCCGGCGTTGGCAAGGTTCTGGTCTTCCACAAACACCAGCCTTATACTGGCCGGAGACAGGAAGAACATCCAAGTTTTGTTCGGCTTATAGTTTAAACCCAGCGAGAGCACCAGATAGCCCGGCGACATGAACCTGGACATCAATACCGTATCGGCGGGGTTGGTGTAACCCGGCGCGAACTGGGTCTGGAAGTTGGTGAGGAATGATGCAAGCACATGGTCGAAGAGCTGGTATCCTACGCTGGATGTTGCCTCAATCTGGTCGGTTGTTTTTTGCAAGGGCATGTCCTGTACCTCGGCGAAGCCAAAGTCGAGTTCCAGATCATTGAGCCACGAAAACCGTTTGTTGCCGTAATTGGCATGAAAGGATAAAAGACCGGTAAGGCCCAGGGAGTTCTGTCCGCCTGCCGCCCAGTTGCTGAAATTGGTCTGGGTAAAATTGAGGCTGAACGGACCACCCACATCCCATTTTTTAGCTTTTAATGTCGAATCCAATTTTGCAGTAGCCAACAATTTCTGTGCAGCCGCTGTTAAATCCTTCTCCTGCGCGGATACGGTATTCCAGAGGGAACACACTACGCATAATAATATATATTTTTTCATTCCTGTTTTAAACTGTTACAGGCTTGTATTCATGGATTTTTTCAACGCCTCCCCTGCCCTTTGGAGATGAAGGCGCTCAAAAATAATATTTTTATTTTCAGATGATATGCCGGTTTCTGTTAATTTTTTTACCACCGCAACACCGCATTGCAGCCATGTGCCGGCAGCCTTTTTCTGCAAACAAAGGGTGTTGGCAACAGGCATGTATCTGCATAGTCCCGTTGCATGCTTTATTATTAATTTTGCGTTTTATACCGGTTCATGAAATCAGCGGGAATACGTTATTATATTTTTTTGGCAGCCTTTATGACAGGCTCCTGCCATTATCCGGTTCAAAAAAAAGCCGCCTCATCGTTTAATCTTACCGGAAGCCTCGAAGGCAGCGGGCAAGGCATGTATATATATCTCGACCGCCTTACACCCGATGGCATAACCCCGCTTGATTCGGCATTGATTGGCAAGGAAGGCAGGTTCAGCTTTCATACAACGGGTATATATAAAGGCTTTTACAACATACGCCTTACAAGCAACAATTATGCCACCCTGATACTCGATTCGGGCGAAACGGTAAATTTTACGGCCAGCTCCGACGACCTCGGCTATACATGGTCGGCAAGCGGATCGCCGGATTCAAAACGCTACAAGATACTCAACCGCGAGTCGGCAGAGTACCATGCCGCCCTCGATTCGCTGCAAAGCTGCGCACAGGCCAAAGCCACCGCTATGGGAGGCAACCCGCGCAGGCTCGATTCGCTTAACATGGCGCTTGAAGCGCCGTTCGACTCCATCCACAGCCTGCACCAAAGGTTCATCCTCAAATTCATTCATGATAATTTGACTTACTTCAGCGCCATGGCAGCTATTGAGCAGTTGCCCCCCGACAAATTTCTTGCCGTTTACATCAGGCTGGACAGTGCCCTGTCGGCAAAATATCCTTCATCGGTTTATACCAATCACTTCCACCGTCAGGTAACGGCATTCAGGAGAACAGCCATAGGCGCAGTTTTACCCGACTTCAACCTGCCCGGTGAAAACGGAAAGTTCCTAAGTCCATCTTCATTAAAAGGGAAAACAGCCTTGCTCTTCTTCTGGTCCTCGGCAAGCAGGGCATCCCTTGCCGCCCTGCCAGCTGTGGCTGCCACGGCAAATAAATTCAAGTCGAACAGGTTTATTGTTTTAGGCATATCATTCGACCGCGACAAGGATGCCTGGATAAATGCACTCAACCGTTATAAGTTTGCTGGCGCCAATGTATGCGACACCACCGGCAGGAATTCAAAACTGTTCGAATTGTATAACATACGATCACTGCCCTATAACATGCTAATCTCGCCCGATGGCATAATAATAGACAAGAACATACCGGCGGAAGATCTGGAAGAAGAAATAAAACAGGCCTTGCAGCCAATACCCGAAAAAAAATGAAAGCAAACTTCGGTTCTGTTATTGGCAGTTAAATTGCCTACCTTTGCAGGATATAGGTATTCAGGCAAAAAAAACAAATAAACACCCGGTATAATGAGATGGACAATGATAGCAGCCTGCGCGCTTGCTTTTGCGGCGGGCTGCAGCGGCAATAAAGCCAATTCCGGCACCGATGCAACGGCTACGGCAACAGTGCAGGCGCAACCTGCAAAAAACATGAATTACAAATGCCCTGAATGCGGCTATGGATCGATGACGGCAGGCGATTGCCCGAAAGATAAAATATCGTTGGTGAAAGTGGGGAATTATTACTGCCCGGAGTGCTACATGTCGGACTCACTGCCCGGAAAGTGCAAGATGTGCGGAGTGGAAATGAAAAAAATGGAATAATAGCCGGCGCCTGCCGTGCAGGCAAAGCCGCATGCTATATGGCTTCTATGTCAGTATTCAACAGCCAGCCCTGGTTGCCGTTGGATAGTTTTATTTCCGTCCAGGCGCCCTCGGTTTTTACAATGGTTACTTTGGTTCCGTCGTGAATAACGAACAGGGCCGTGCCATTATCGGCCGGCGAGGCTTTAACCGTTACGCCTGGTGACATTACAATTGCAGTGCTGTGTGTGGTTAAAGTCCGGTATTGCTCCCTGGCAAGCATGAATGCAGCCGTGCAGGCTGCAAACATAAGCACTGCTCCCCAGAAACCGGCCTGCCTGAATGCCAGACGGCCCGAAAAAAGGTACAGCAGCAGGAGCATAAGTGCAAGGCATAGAAAAAGAATTGAAAAATAAGCCCAGCCGCGTTCCCCTTCAAAGTTTATAAAATTAGTCCACCAGGTATTAATAATCAATTGCGTTTCCCCCGGTATCTTGTCGGTGGTCTTTAGGTTGGCCAGCTGCAGGTTGAATTGCAGATCGGCATCGGAAGGCGTTATTTTCTTTGCCCGCTCGTAATTCAGTATCGCCCTTGCAATGTCATTGGTCCTGTAATAGCAGTTGCCCAGATTGTAGTAAACATCGGCCGATACATACCCGCTTTTCAGAAACCTGTTGTAAAAGGCTATGGCGCCTGCGTAGTTGCCC
>JABEUT010000314.1 GCA_013044305.1 Bacteroidia bacterium | reverse complement strand
CCTGATCTGGAATGTATTAAATGACTATAATGAAAAAGGTGATAAAGTGGATCATGGGACATTAAAAAATGGTTACGGTACTTTAAAGCGTTATAAAGCAGATGGCACTCTTTATAAAATTGAGACCTATAAGGACGGTAAGAAAGTGAGTGAAATAATCAAGAGTTAGTACAATCTTCTCAACCTTATTTATATCATCTTCCGCATATGCCGGTGAAAGAATCCACCCTCGAATCCTCAAAAATCAAGCGATAAACCGGCGCTTATCTCTATAAGCCCTACGTTCATGAATTTGGCTATGTTGTATTGGCTGGCATTAACGCCGTTGGTGTTGGCCGTAAGCGTGCTGTAATACGGAAACCTGATGATGGCGCCTTCGTAGCCTGCGCTAAGGTGAAATGATACACCCAGGGCTCCTTCGGTAGGCACCGTGTACTTAATACCCGCCCCGAGGCTATAGCCAAACCCGCCGCCTACAGGCCAGGTAACGGTAAGGGTGTCCTGCAAGCCGTTATAATTCAACTCCGGACTGTACAGATGGGCGACACCCGCCAAAGCGCGGAACTCGAGGCTGCATGCCTCGGAAACCGGAAGGATGTACTGCGGCCCGGCCAGGAATTGCCACATGAAGTACTGGTGTGTGGTATATACAAAAACAGTGTTCGGAGGATAGGGCGCATGATACTGGGCATTGAGGGCGTTGATGTCGAAACTCTCCTGATTGCCTGAATAGGCCAATATGACACTGAAATTACCGGCTATCCTGCAAGCCGCATCAATACTGAAATGGAACCCCTGCCTCGCATAGCCGCTTATCCTGCCTGTATCAGGCCCCGTGCCCCTGCTCATGGGCAGCCTTGAAGCGGAAATGCTCCCATACTCGCCCACAGGATAGCCGTTACCGAGGCTGAAGCCGACAGAAAATCTTTTGGGCGAAGGGCTGTCGTCGTCCGAAATTTCGTCCTGGGCCATACACGTATTGCAGAAGGCAGACAGCCACATGCAGCAAAGAATTACCGACTTCACCGGGGCTTTAATTATGTACCGCATCTTTCAGGTTTCCGTTGTTAAGTAAAAAGACAAGCCCTGCCTGCGTGTAATAAGGCGATCCAAAGCCAAACCCTGCCTCTGCCTGGGCTCCCACATGCGCTGTAAAAAAATACCTTATGCCCCCCAGCAGGGTCATGCTGAACTGCGAATTGTTAGGCAGGATAAGCCCGTCGGCCGAGGAAACGATTACGGGTATATACTGGCTGTTGGCGCCGTTAGCCCAGTTGTCCGTTTCGCTCCACACACATACATCAATCCTTCCGCCTGCATAGTATTGCAAATTTTTGTTGTACCTGCCTCCGAAATAATAGACGCCTCTTATGCCAAGCGAGTACTCGCGGAATACTACCGACGAGGGATAAAACGGTTGTCCGTTGGGCGAGGAGCAGGTCATGGTCTGGCTGCCCGCCACCACCCCTATGCTCATGCTGTCTGATTTATAATAGTCTATACCAAACTCAAAAGCAGGCAGCAGCTTAAAGGAATAAGGGTTGGAGGCGTACTGGTAATAGTAGTACTGCTCCATGTTCATGGACGAAAAAGGCGCAGGCTGGTAGCTTATCCCTCCTTCCACATTCCAGTTGCGGAAGAGCAGGTAATCTGCCGAACAACTGAACAGACCGGAGCCCCTGGTTGAATGTTCATTGTTATAATAAATGGCGTCAGTCATCGGCCCCTCCAGAAACGGCAACTCTCCGTAACCCGCCGAGGGCGTTAAAACCAGCGGATGCTTTACGCCTGTACCGTTTTTTATGTTGGTATCTGAGGCAACAGATGCGTTAGCCTGTAGAACAAACAATAACTGTGGCAACAACAACAAGCTGTATAACCTTTTCACCTGCGCGGCTGTTTTGGTGGCGAATCTGATTTCAAGGGATAAGGCAAAGATAGGATAATTCCCCGGTACCTTCTCTTAAATGTCCTGCCACCTGCAAGAACAAAAGTAATGCCGGCAGAATAGGCAATCGGCGTTTCATTTTACTTTCAAAGTCGGAATTAATGGATCAAATATATGTTAATTTATGGGCTGTGGAGTATCAGCAGCAATACTATTTAATCTATTTTTGCCTCAATCTTGCTCTTCCGCCTGTTTTTAAATTTAACAGGGGCGCAGGGTTTAAATCAGAAGTAATGAAAGTATTAAAATTCGGCGGCACCTCGGTAGGTTCGGCGGAAAGAATGAAACGGGTGGCCGAACTGACCGATATTCCGGGTAAAAGAATAGTGGTGCTCTCCGCCATGTCGGGCACTACCGACCAGCTGGTAAAAATTAACGAGGCTCTTTCCAAAAAAAACAATAAGGAAGCCGCAACGCTTATTGGAGAGCTTGAACCGCGTTACCTAAATACCATTGATGCCCTTTTCAGGAATGAAGAATATACCGGTAAGGCAAGGGAGATAATTCGCGGTCATTTCGACTTTTTACGATCATTCACACAGGATGTTTTTACCTCGGAGGAAGAAAAGACCGTGCTGGCGGAAGGTGAGCTGATGACCACCGAAATTTTTCAGCTCTATCTCGAAGAAATGAAAATACCATCGGCACTGCTCCCTGCGCTTAACTTTATGCGCATAAACGAAGAAGGCGAACCCGATATGCCATACATCGAAAAGCATCTGAAAAAGGAATTATCAAAGCACCTGCATACCGAGTTGCTCATCACGCAGGGATATATATGCCGCAATCCGTTCGGGCAGGTGGACAACCTGAAGCGGGGCGGAAGCGATTATACCGCATCGCTGATAGGCGCGGCGGCGGGAGCAGAAGAAATACAGATATGGACGGACATTGATGGAATGCATAACAACGACCCACGCCATGTTCCCGACACTTATCCCATAGCCGAACTGTCGTTCGACGAAGCGGAGGAACTGGCCTACTTCGGAGCCAAAATACTGCATCCCGCTTGTATATTACCCGCGCAAAAAATGAATATACCGGTACGCCTGCTCAATACCCTGCAGCTAGAGGCCAGGGGTACGGTAATAAAGCAGAATGCGGAGGGTGGCTCCATTAAAGCCGTGGCCGCAAAAGACAATATAACGGTTATTAAAATAAAATCGGAGCGCATGTTAATGGCGTATGGATTCCTACGCAACGTATTCGAAGTGTTCGAACGCTATAAAACGCCAATAGACATGATTGCAACCTCCGAGGTGGCCGTTTCGCTCACCATAGACAATAATACTTACCTCGACCCCATAGTAAATGAACTGAAGAATTATGCCACTGTTGATGTGGAAACCAATCAGGTAATCATCTGCATTGTTGGCGACTTCCTTGCCGAAAAGCACGGCTACGCAACCAAAATCTTCAACTCGCTGGCCCAAATTCCAATACGGATGATCTCCTACGGAGGAAGCAAAAACAACATCTCGCTGCTAATCGGTGCAGGACATAAGAAGGAGGCGCTGATGGCCCTGAACAAAGGGGTATTCAGTAACCGCTGATTGTAAATAAACCGCATGAATTTTAATTAAACGTTTTTAAACCCGGCACGGCAATTTTTAAAATACAATATGTTTTCGGCAGCACAAATAAAAAGATTAAAAACCAAGCCAACGCCATTCTTTTTCTATGATACGCCCCTGCTCCTGAAAACGCTCCAGGCCATGCGGAAAGCAGCCGAAAAAAATAATGCGGAGGTGCATTATGCACTCAAGGCAAACGCCAATAAAAAGATACTTAAAATTATTCAGAGGTTCGGCTTCGGCGCCGATTGCGTCAGCGGAAACGAGGTGAGCAGGGCTGTGGAATGCCGGTTCCCGTCCTCCAAAATTGTATTTGCAGGGGTAGGCAAAACGGATGATGACATTATTAATGCACTGAAAAAAAATATAGCATGTTTCAATTGCGAATCGGCAGATGAAATAAAGGTGATAAACGCCCTTGCCGCCAGAATGAACAAAAAGGCCAACATCTCCATACGCATCAACCCCAACGTAAACGCCCATACCCACCATTACATTACCACGGGGCTCGAAGAAAACAAGTTTGGCATAAACACATGGGAGTTGCCGGAGGTGATGCAGATAACAGGCAAATGCAGGCATATCGTCTTTACCGGACTGCATTTCCATATCGGCTCGCAGGTAACCGAAATGGGTCCTTACAAAACACTTTGTGTAAGAATAAATGAATTACAGCGGTGGTTCGAAAGCCGACGGATACGCCTTCAATCCATCAATGTGGGCGGCGGGCTGGGCGTGGACTACGGCAAGCCGGATAAAAACCCCGTTGCCGATTTTGAAGGGTACCTACGGATATTTAAAAAATTTCTGGAACTGCGCCCCGGTCAAAAACTTCATTGTGAACCCGGCAGGGCGCTTGTGGCACAATGCGGCAGTTTAATCTCCAGGGTGCTTTTTGTAAAAAAAGGAAGGCAAAGCAATTTCATCATACTCGATGCAGGCATGACCGAACTTATCCGTCCGGCACTTTACCAAAGCCATCATAAAATTGAGAACCTTACCGGCCCCGGACGAAACAAAGTTGTATCTTATGATGTAAACGGTCCGGTATGCGAATCGTCCGATTGCTTCGGCAAGGCAATAGACCTGCCCGAAACAAAACGCGGCGACCTTATAGCTATACGCTCCGCAGGTGCCTACGGCGAGAGCATGGCGCTCGACTATAACCTGCGCCCGAGGGCAAAGAGCTATATGAGCGAAGAAATATAAACTAAACCGCTGCCCGTTCGCCCAGGAATTTCAGCACGCTCTGTTCTATGTTTTTTTCAAGGTTTTCCGATGGGGCGGGAGCAAATTTAAGCCCTGTTATTTTTTCGTACAATTCAATATAGCGTTGCGAAACCTCATTAACTATGGCATCGTCCATAACGGGCATCTTTTGTCCTTCCAAACCCTGAAAGCCTTTTGAAATAAGCCACTGCCGTAAAAATTCTTTCGAAAGCTGGCGTTGCGCCTCGCCTTTTTTCTG
>JABEUT010000313.1 GCA_013044305.1 Bacteroidia bacterium | reverse complement strand
TCGGAAATTCGGTGTTCTTTGGCAAAACCATTATTATAGACGTGCCCCGCCGGAGACTTGGAATAATGAACGAAATGTAATGTAATAAACTTGGCTTAGCGCTAATTACAACTGATGTTTTGCAGATTCAGACATTTTATCGTATCATTGCAATCGGAATAAATGGCTTTATACCAACCAATATCTTAACCTATGGGAAAAAGCAAAACAGATTTTTTCAGCGACAAGCAGAATCGTCTTGCCAATTACTCCAAGGCGCTCGCCCATCCTGCCCGTATTGCCATTGCCTTGTACCTTGTTGAAAACGGTTCCTGCAACTGCGGGGAGATAGTTAAAGCCCTGCCTCTTGCCCAACCCACCATCTCGCAGCACCTTAAGGAACTGAAAACAGCGGGGCTTGTGGAGATGAGCGGCAGGGGAAACGGGAACGCCTACGGCGTGAACCAAAAGGCTTTTGCCAAGTTCGAAAAGCAAATGAAGACCTTGTTTAAAAAGGTAAAGAAGAGCTAACGGGGCAAAGCCGCAAACAGAATTTAAAGGTACCAGTTAGCCTGTTTGTAAATAATTGAGTGCGTGGCGGTGCCGTTGTCTAAATTGCCGAAAGGCCAGCTAAAAATAAATCTTTTCGCCGGAGGATGCGTGCTGGTTGCAGCGTGGCAGGCTTCCGAATGTTTTTTTGAATTCGGCTAACATATTGTGCCGGCGGTGCTTTGCTTTTTCCCTGGTTCCGGTAAGTTCAAACCGGTAACCATAGTCACCGACTATGGATGTGCCTATTACAGAGACCTGATTTTTGTGCCCGCCGTCGGGGCTGTGCATAAGCAGGGCGGAGCGTATTTTGCCTTCGCCGATATATAGCACGGCGCCTGTTTCAATATCGCCGATTTCGTAAACACCGTAGCTGTCGGGCTCCGATAAGATACCCTGGCGGTTGTATTTCGACCATCTTTTACTGATTGACATAAAACGAGTTCTTCCTAAGTACTTTGGTTCGCTTTACTTTTTATTGCTTGGTTCTGTTAAACGCCGCCTGTACTTCGGGTATGGCGCGCACCGCCGCCGGGTTATTCCAGTTTATCTCCGGATGCCGTTTTATAACTGCTATAGGTATTGCGGTGGCGTAAAAGTAAACCGACCTCTTTGGCTGAATGCAAATAGGAATATTTAGAAAGCTGTATGTTATTTTTAAACTGCCCTGGCGCCATGAATACGATAATTCATCAACGGTATCCATATTTTGTTTCGGGCTTGGGAAATAATTGATGCTGTCGCTGTATAATCCCAGGCGGCTATATGGCATTGCGGTCCAAGTGATAGGGGTAGGGTGGTTCACCGAATCATTAAAATAAACATTCACCACCACATTCTTGGAGTCTGCAATGCTGTCGAACGAAAGTGAGTAGGAATAGGATGTTACAGGTGCGCCATTGCCCTGCCACTGGGTGGCTGATATAGCAAATGTGGTTACCGAAACAGAGGCAAAATCGCCTCCGCCCGGAGGACCGGTTTGCCCGCTTGCTCCGGGGCTGCCGGTGCAACCGCTTATAAAAAGAGTAAAGGCCGTGGCAAGCAATACAAAAGATCCGGCAAGCCAGACGGAAGTTCGTTTTAGGTGATTGGTACCGGTTGTTTTATTCATGCTGATTAATATTATGGTCAAAATGTTCAATTAATGATATTTCAGTTAATAGATTACTTATTCGGTGTGATATGCAGTTCGGCCTCCACTTCAGGTAGTTGCATAACCGCCGTTCCGCTTTTCCAGTTTACATTCGGATGGCGTCTCATATAAACAGGCGGAATTACAGCTACATCAAAATATATGGTGTTTTTTGGCATTTGCGTAACTATAGGAGGCATGATATTGTAAACTATGGTAACATTCTTGGTATCCCAGTTAAAGCCGAGCTGGTCAGCAGTATCGGTACCGGGGGCATAAAACACTTGGGTTGATGGCATGGCAGACCATGGCCCGCTTATGCCGCTTAATGAGTAATATACCTGCACGACAAGGTTGGTATCGGTAGTTATGGCAGGAACAATGAGGTCGGCTCCGTAGCCGGTAGGGTTTGGGCTGCCGATCGGGTTCCAGTCGCCTGCCGGTGCTGCAATGGCCGGTACGGTGTAGGTTACAAATTGAATGTTTGAAGTGCCTTTGGTTCCCGGAGGTCCCTGGGCTCCCACCGGTCCTGCCGGCCCCGAACAAGATGAAAATGCCAGTCCTAATAAGGTGTAGGCGGCTAATATCCACAATATATTTTTCTTCATGATTTCTTTGTATTGCATTCTGTTTTTTTACTCTGTATAGGGGATTATGGGTGCATTGTTTTGTGTTGCGCCAGCAGCTATTTGTTGGCCGAAATGAGTGCTGCCTTTACTTCCGGCAGTTGCATTACTGCATTGCCGTCTTTCCAGTTGAAGTTAGGGTGTCTTTTCATTATTACCTGCGGAATAACCGATATAAGACCGTAAATGGTGGCTTTCGGTCTCTGTGTATGGTAGGTATAATGATGGAAGATGAAACTGTACAGCAGATTGAGCTGCCCGGGGTTTGCAAAGTCAAATTGATAACCAAGCTGGTCAACAATGGTGTCATTGCTGGAAATCTGCCCGGGACCGTAAAAAATGCCGGAATAGGGCAGAGCTGTCCAGGGGCCCTGGTCGGGTGATGATAGTGAATAATAAACTTCAACCTGTGCATCAGGGCTTGCCTGCTGGATCAGCGTTGCAACCGAAACCGGAATGGATTTAAACCCGTTTGAGTCTATTCCGCCCTGCAATGACCAGTCGGCAGCCAGTATTGTAAATGGATAAAAGGTGATGTTGGTAACTCCGTTACCTCCCGGGGCTCCCTGCGGTCCGTCGGGTCCGGCTGGGCCGGTACAACTTGAAAAGACTATTGCGATACCAATCGCAACTGAACAGGCTGATAAATTTTTTTTCATCGGAAGCTTATTAATGTAAATGTTTCTGATTACGGGTAATCATTAAAGTACCAAAGATATAAAAAAAATAATTATTGCATTAACTTCTTAATAAAATGTAATTAATAGAGAAATATCAAT
>JABEUT010000312.1 GCA_013044305.1 Bacteroidia bacterium | reverse complement strand
GCAGAGCGTATAAGGAAAATCCTAATTTTGTTCCAATGAAATGGAAAGCGCCCATCCTGGTTTGTTTCAGTTGCATTTTTGTATTTGTATCTGCAAGGAGCCACCCCGCAAACTGCTTTCCGCTTTCGGATTCTGCAAAGGGTGCCGATACCTCAAAACACAAAACGCCCCTGCATATAACACTGCAGCTTGATGCAGGAGAGGCATTGCCCTTGGGTACTTACAGCGTTAATTATGTTGAGTACCTTAGTTCAGCGGGGAATTCGGGAACACGAGGATTCAGAGGCGAAGGCGGCTTTGCCGTGCCCGGCCCCTCTGTAGTTTTTACTGCGGAATGCCTGATGCATAACCCCTACTGGGGAATTCAGGGGCGTATAGGATATTACAGAAATGGGTTTGATATGGGCGATTATGCAAACGGTTATAGTTTCAATTCTTCCGCCTGTTATAATAGTTTTACAATAATGCCCGGGCTCTTTGCAGGGTTCAGCAATGAAAATGTTGCGCTTCAGTTCAGGGTTTCGGCAGGCGTTATGCTTTGCCGGTCGCCAGACTTGCAGTACTCCGGCGATTCTGTTTATCCCGATTTCAAAAACTCCGTTATGGATACGGCAAGTATCTCGCGGGAATTAAAACCATCGGTTACCGCTGCCTTTGCATTTAGTGCAGGCATCGGGCTTAAGTTTAAGCTCCACGCGGATTGGGCGCTTTCACTAGATGCCGATTATGTTCAGGCTTTCCCCGCATTCAGCATTTCTTCCGTGTTTGTAAAAAACGGTGCCACGTATAGCTCTGTAACTGATGTTTACAACCCTGTGTCCTTGCTCAATATTAGCATTGGGATAGGATATTGCTTTTGAATATAAATGAATGCAGTGCCCTTTTAGCTGCCGGCATGCCCGCCCGAAATCCGATTAACTATTTCAGGATATTGAGGAGTTCGTTCAGTTCGTTCACCTTTTCCGGATTGCTTAATTTTGTATAGGCGCTAATCAGGTTTCTCAACAGGCGCTGTACTATATCAATATTGGTACATGGCGAATAGTACATTTCCCTTACTGGTATATTCAGTTGTTTTAGGAAGATGTCTATTTCTCGCCGGCTGAATACCGCGCCCCTGCTGAATGGGTTCACATAAAAAAGAATCTGGTCGGCCCATTGTCTTTCCTTGGCGTCGGTTTCGTCAATATATGCAAGTACGAAATGTTCAGGCAAATTTACTCCGTACAGGGGCAGGTTAAGCTGTTGCGCAATAAGCAGGTAAAGGATACCGAGTGACAGGGGATTGCCTTTTTTATTCTCCACAACGCGGTTCAGATAGGAGTTTTCGGGTGAGTTGTAGTTTTCGGTATTGCCTTTGAACTGATGCACATCGAATATTATATGGTTGATAACCTTTACTTTTTCGAGTGCTGTAAGCTGATCGTTAAGTTCAAGCCACACATCCTGTTTAATTAACTCAATCTGCTTTTTTATCTGCGCTTCGTTCAGGTCGGGATACTGGTATCTGGCAATAAGTATGGCTCCTTCCCATAGGCCTGGCTCCGGTGATTTTTTCCAAATGGTAAGGCTGCCTGCAATTTTTTCAAACTGAATGCGGTGGATAATATTCTCAATTCGCGTTTGAACTGTTGGGTTAAAGGATGTTTCCCATACGGTTTCAAGGGCGGGTATAACCTTTTCGCCAATATCAAGCAGTTTGTCTTTAACGGTACTGAAAATGATATCGTCGGGGTCGTCGAGGAGGTCGATCAGTGCGTTTACTTCTTTATTATTTAAGATTTGCACAGCTACTTTTTTATCGGTTTAGGCTGGTTTGCGGACCATCAGGGCAGAAAACCTAAATTGCTCGTCAGGGCGTCTGTTGTAACCGAATCCATATCGGTGGAACTAAGTACTTTATTAAATACCTGTGTATGTCTTGAAGAAAAAATGCCTATGCCGTTATTCAAATCGGTAAATGAAGGCTTGCTTTGGTTTACGCCAAGCGATGGCTGGGTTAGATTGGAGTAGGTCTGGAAATCCTGCGACCCGGTTGAAAATCTCATTTCTATGGAATCGGCCACCCTGGTAACGCCTGCGCCTGCCGGCTGAAGTGACGACTTAAGGAATTGAAGAAAACCGGTACCTGAATAGGTATAATAAAGCGTTTGCCCGGCCTGATTGATGCTGGAAGGATTGTTTTCAGGAGGGAAAACCCAGTCTATGTTATGCTGTACCGAATTACTTCCATTCTTTTCAGTATAAAAAAATCTAAGGGTCATCTGGTAAATTGCGCCGTTTGGGGTAGTTGTCCAGGTAATTTTGGTGGGATATTCGTTCACCCAGCTAAGAGGGAACGCGTTAGATATCCCTACCGACGGTGCTAAATCTGAAAGCAATGTGGTGGATCCAGTTATGACTTTGCCGGTATTAACGTTTGTTATTACAAGTTTATAGGTGTCGTTCGGGTTCAGCGCGGCTTTGGTGTAGTATTCAACCTGATTCGGAGAGGAAAATATACCGGAGGATACGGGAATACCCATTGTGGTTTTAAGCGGGATGCTGACCGGCGGATCGCCATAGATATCAAAATCCTGCAATACTACCGATAGTGTGCCTATTGGATAATTTATTGAATCGTATTGCTGCGCCATGGTATAGGCGTTGCCCGATCCTTCAAAGGCTTTGTTTATGCGAATATAGTGGGTGGTATCGTTCTGGTCCAGCAACCCATAAACTACAGTAATGTCCTTATAGGGTGCAAGCAAATTAAGGTTGTTGTTACAGCCGCTGCCAAGTAAAAAGGCCAAGGCGGTAAGCGCTGCATACGGATTGGTAAAAACACCGCTAATCAGGTTATGGATACTCTTTAACATAGATGCAAAGTTAGTATATTTTGACTTCACATGATTGGATATTCGCCAAAGCCGGGTTCATGGCAGGGGGCTAACTGTTAAATCATATTAAACGGAAGTGGTTTATAAGCATGAAATCAGCTTGCCTGATTTATTCGTATATTTACAGAAATCGTATCTCCTTCCTCCGTTAAAATGACAAAAATCGAATTGCCAATAGCGCTATTGGAATATAAAGACCCTATCGTATACGTGTACTTTAACAAAGATGTACTGATAGACGAAAAACAGTTGCTTGAATTGATTGAAGTGCGCAACAAACTTGTTAATTACAAAAAACATCTGGTATTAACCACTTTCAGTGCAGTTGTCGATTTTACAGAAGAGGCGCGGAAAGCGGCGGCCAGTGCCGAGGTTACCCATACCAGCATTGCCCATGCCGTAGTGGTAAGGAGTTTGGGTCAAAGGCTTGTTAGCGGCTTCTATAAGAAGATTGATCGTCCGCATTACCCTATCGAAATTTTTAACAATCAGGAGGATGCGGAGAAGTGGCTGCTTTCATTTCTGAAGAAAAAGAAATAGAAGCACGATTACTTTATTCCTGTGTTTGAAGTCAAAAGAGTTTAAGAAATGCGAATTATAATGCTTTGCCGAAGCCCCGCAGAGTAATGCGCGGGGGCGGCTAAAGGCCAACTTCATTGCTATAGGCCATAATTCCTCCCTTAAGGTTATACAGGTTGGTAAAGCCATGTTCCTTTTCCAGGAAATTTATTATCACGCCTGAACGGTTACCGCTCCGGCAATAAACAACTACTTTCTTGTCTTTCGGAAACAGTTCCAGATTCTCCGGTACGGTGTTCATGGGTATCAAATCTCCTCCAATGGAAGCTTGGAGTGATTCAGCTTCTTCGCGCACATCTATCAGTTTAAAATCCTCTTGTGAATCGAGCATTTTTTTTAAGTCTGCACACGTTATTTCCTTCATTGCTTTAGTTTTTAATGGCTTCAGCCCCTCCCACAATTTCAAGGATTTCCTTGGTAATGGCAGCCTGACGGGCTTTGTTATAGGTTAATCGCAGATTCCGCAGCAGTTCCTGGGCATTGTCTGTTGCCTTGTGCATGGCGGTCATGCGGGCGCCATGTTCGGCGGCGAAGGAATCGAGCAGCGAGCGGAACAGCCTGACTTTAAGTGAATAGGGGATAATCTCCCTGATGATCTCCTCTTTTCCCGGCTCAAAGATGTAATCGCTTTTTGAAGATGGGCCTAGGGCCGCTGAAGCTTTTGCCTTACCCTGTTTTGCTTCATTTTTTGCCGGGGCGTTTTCAAAAGGCAATATCTGTTCGGTTGATAATATTTGAGTGGCTGCATTTTTAAACTGATTGTATATAATTTCAACCTTGTCGGTTTCGCCTGCGGCATAGTCTTTAATTACCCCTTCCATAATTTCAGCGGCGCCGGCGTAAGTAAGTTTATCCCAAAGATGATTGTGGGCGGATAAATTTCTGGCGTTGCTTTTCCTGAAAAAATCAGCGCCTTTTTTCCCTATGCAAATTAAATTTACATTGCCCTTCTTTGCCTGTTCGCTGTACCTGGTGTTCAGGAGCTGTACCGCCGATTTTATCACCGAGGAGTTGAAGCCTCCGCATAAACCGCGGTTTGAGGTGAGAACAATAAGTGTAACCTTGCCAGCAGGTCGCGGTTTTCCAAAGTCGCCCACCGAAGAAACGCCGGAGTCAAGAAGGTTCTCAAGGATCTCGTCTAATTTTTCAGAAAAGGGGCGCATGGCTATAATGGCATCCTGTGCCCGCCTAAGCTTTGATGCCGACACCATTTTCATGGCGCTGGTAATTTGCTGCGTACCTATCGTGGACGATATCCGGTTGCGTACCTCTTTTAAACTGGGCATGGCTTAGTTAATGGCTTTTAGCTTTTTATTTCTTCTGATATTTTTTTGCCAGGTCTGTTGCAACTTTCTCTATTGTGGCGATTCCTTCATCAGTCAGCTTACCGGCCTTTAAGTCGGTAAGAACGTTTTTATGAGCAGTCTCCATAATGGTTAAAAATTCTACTTCAAATTCTTTAACCTTATCTATTGGCACATCGCGCATTAGGCCTTTTGTGCCGCAATATAAAATCGCAATTTGTTTTTCAACGGTCATGGGCGAAAATTGAGCCTGCTTCAGTATTTCAACGTTGCGCGAACCTTTATCGAGAATAAATTTGGTTGCGGCATCAAGATCCGAACCGAATTTGGAAAAAGCTTCCAGTTCGCGGTATTGGGCCTGATCAAGCTTTAGTGTTCCTGCCACTTTTTTCATGGATTTGATCTGGGCGTTACCGCCAACACGCGATACCGATATTCCCACATTGATGGCAGGGCGCACACCGGCGTTGAACAGGTTGCCTTCAAGAAATATCTGCCCGTCGGTGATTGAAATCACATTGGTGGGTATGTATGCCGATACGTCGCCTGCCTGGGTTTCAATAACAGGTAGTGCTGTGAGCGATCCTCCGCCTTTTACCATGCTTTTGATGGATGGGGGCAGGTCGTTCATTTTACTCGCTACAGATTGGTCGGCATTTATTTTAGCTGCACGTTCCAGCAGGCGTGAGTGGAGATAGAATACGTCTCCCGGATAAGCTTCACGTCCCGGAGGGCGGCGCAAAAGAAGTGATACTTCGCGGTACGCCACAGCCTGTTTCGAAAGGTCGTCGTATACGATGAGAGCCGAGCGGCCTGTGTCTCTGAAAAATTCGCCCATGGCAGCTCCCGATAAGGGTGCAAAAAACTGCATGGGGGCGGGGTCGGCGGCCGATGCCGATACTATGATGGTGTATGGCATGGCCCCATTGTCTTCAAGGGTTCTTAATACGTTTGCTACAGTTGAGGCTTTTTGCCCTACTGCAACGTATATGCAATATACCGGTTCGCCCCGTTCATAAAATTCCTTCTGGTTGATGATGGTATCGAGGGCAATGGCTGTTTTGCCGGTCTGGCGGTCGCCGATAATAAGTTCGCGTTGGCCGCGCCCTATGGGTATCATGGAGTCGATTGCCTTAATGCCTGTTTGCAGGGGCTGGTTAACCGGCTGCCTGTAAATTACGCCCGGAGCTTTGCGTTCCATGGGCATTTCGTAGGTTTGTCCCTGTATGGGGCCTTTCCCGTCAATAGGATTTCCCAGTGCATCCACAACCCTGCCCAGCAAGCCTTCGCCTGCCTTAATGGAAGCAATTTTGCCCGTACGGCGTACTGTGGCGCCTTCGTTAATGTTTCCCGTTGGTCCGAGGAGCACAAGGCCTACATTGTCTTCTTCAAGGTTGAGGGCAATACCCGTCAGTCCGTTTTCGAATTCCACAAGTTCGCCCGATTGAACGGCGGTCAGCCCGTAAACGCGGGCAATTCCGTCGCCTATTTGCAAAACAGTTCCTATTTCTTCTAACTGTGTTTCCGATTTAAAACCGGATAGTTGTTCTTTTAGGATTGCAGATACCTCTGCTGCGTTGATCTCTGGCATAGATTTTTATTTTTAATTTAACAGGTACGATTGATTAAAGTTTTTCCTAAGTTGATTCAGTTGTCTCTGAACGCTTAAATCGGCTTCTTTGTCGCCGATCCTCAAAATGAAGCCCCCGATCAGGCGCTGGTCAATTTTCTCCACTATTTCGATTGTGGCATGGTAAGATTTGTTCAGCACCTCCTTCATCTGCGCCAGCAGTTGCGTATCCAGCTTTACGGCCGAAGTAACGGTGGCTGTTATAATGTTCATTTTCACCTTATATTGTTCGATGAAATCCTCCGCTATGGTTTCAAGCATGGCTTCCCGCCTGTTTTTGGTCACCAGTATTATAAATTCTTCAGTTATTTGGCTTATCTGGTCTTTAAATATCTCTCTGAATATTTTAATCTTTTTATCGGTTTTAATAAGCGGGCTTTTCAGCAACAGCGACAGATCCTTTAGTTTGCGGCATGCCACAAGTACCATTTTCATGTCCGTATTCACTTGTTCGAGCTGGCCTTTTTCAATGGCGGTATCTATAAGCGACTTGGCGTATCGTGAGGCAACCTGGGGCATTTTTTATTGTGTTATGCTGTTGTTCTCTTTCTTTGCGGTCAATTTAAAGTAACTTCTTTCAGCAAGCTGTTAACAAGCGCCTTTTGTTTTTCATCGGAAGCAAGTTCCGATTTTATTATTTTTTCTGCTATCTCCACCGAGAGTGCTGCAACCTGGCTTTTCAGCTCGTTGAGTGCGGCATTTTTTTCATTTTGAAGGGTTTCGCGGGCGCTTTGCACAATCTTTTCAGCTTCCTTCTGTGCTTTGCTTTTGGCCTCGGCTATGATTGTGTCTTTGGTTTCGCGGGCTTCCTTCAGGAGTTTATCTCTTTCGTTTCGCGCTTCCAGCAGTATTTTTTCATTGCCCGCCTGAAGTTGCGCCATTTCTTCTTTGGCTTTTTCAGCCGAGTTGAGGGCATCTTTAATATAGTTCTCCCTGTCGCTAAGGGCTTTCAAAATTGGTTTCCATGCCATTTTGCGCAACAGAACGAATACAATCACGAAAGTAAGGGTCATCCAAAAAATGAGACCAAAGGAGGGGAGTATAAGATCCATAATTTAAATATGAGTAGTTATTAATTTACCGAATTTGCCGTTGAGTTCCTTAGTCAATAATTTTTTATTAAAATCCTGCGGGTTAACCAAGCGTTAATACCCGCAGGATTAAGAAAGTGGAAATGTCAGTGTCCTACTTAATCAGGAGTACCAATAATCCTATTACCATGCCGAAGAAGGAAGTTCCTTCCACGAATGCAATAGCAAGGATCATATTTGTGCGGAGATCGCCCATTATTTCGGGCTGGCGTGCCATGGATTCGAGACCGCCCTTGCCAATTTGCCCGATTCCGATGCCGGCTCCCAGCGCCGCTATACCGGCTCCGAATGCGCCTAAGCCATAACCGATGCCCACATTGCTTCCTGATGAAGCTACATCTAATAATACTGATGCTAACATAATTTAGATTTATTTAAGGTTAATGATTCCGGATTTAAAAAAAAATTGTTCTATACTGTTTTTCCCATGCGTCTGTTCAGTGATGCGTGTCTTCCCTGGTAATTACCATTCCAAAATAGATTGCCGATAAAAGGGTAAATACATAAGCTTGAATAAGTGCTACAAGTACGTCGAGTAATAACATTCCTGCGGCAAAGGCTACCGAAAAAACCGAAACGGAATAACCGGTTACTTTGCCCCATAGGGAGCCGAAAATAAAAATGAGGCTGAAGAACGACAGCGCAACAATATGGCCGGCAAGGATATTGGCAAATATCCGGATGAGCAGGGTGAACGGTCGCAGCACCACCCCGAGCAACTCAATGGGGGTAAGGATAAGTATTTTAACCAATGCGGGTACGCCTGGCATCCAAACGGTGTGTGCCCAATACGATTTGGTGGAGCTTATCAGGGTAATAATGAATGTGAAACATGCCAGGCTCATGGTTATTCCTATGTTGCCGGTTACATTGGCGCCGCCGGGGAAAAAGGGTATCAATCCTATAAAATTCAGAAAGAGGATGAAGAAGAACAGTGTGAGCAGATAGGGCATGTATTTTTCATACTTTTCCTTGCCTATGGAAGGAATGGCAACATCGTCGCGGATGAAAAGTATCAAAGGTTCCATCATAGACTGTATTCCTTTGGGTGCATCATTCTTTCGTTTATTGTACCCTTTTGAAGCTGCTGTAAAAATTAATATGAGGGCTATCCCTGCCAATAGAATGGTTGCGGCATCTTTGGTGAGCGATATGTCCCACAACCTGGCCGTATCAGCTTTATTAACTGAACCGTCTGGGTTTACAGCCGCCAGATGCTCTCCTTCCAGTTTATAACCGTTGTACACGGCACCGTTTTCGAGCCTTGATGATGAAAACGCTGAAAAACCGCTTACGGGGGAGTAGACTAAAATGGGAAGGCTTACCGATACGTTTCCGGCTATGTGCCAGCTGTGCGAATCGCTTACGTGTTCCACAATCATATCTCCGGCAACAAATTTCTTTTCTCCACCTTCGGCAAAGGCGAAAAAAGGCAAAAGCACAAAAAGCATCATGAGGGCTTTTGTGCCGGAAAAGATTCTCAAAGGCTTGATTTCAGTGGTCATTCAGCGTATTTTGTTCTATAGTTTTTTCTAAATCGCCGCAAAGATAAGATATTAAAATTTCAAAAAAAGGGCAGTGTTAATAATTTTTGTAAAAAAATAATTCCGTTTTACTGATAAATGTCATTGAGCTTACCGTTAAGGTTCTTACAAGACAATTAATATACCCGGCTCACTAAGTGTAGCGAAAGGGCAGGCGGGGCGTTTATAAATTCTTGCGCAGCGCCCATATCTCTGCGGCGGAGTACATAAAATAAAGCAGAAGAAAGGTAACCGCAAAGTATTTTGCGCCCTGCCTGTGCGCCAGTGCATATACAAAAATGAACGCACCGTAAATGATTAGCCTGCTGAAGCT